>DATCFI010000152.1:0-4454 GCA_036509585.1 Hanamia sp.
AACGGCCGGATGCCTCGAAGAAGTACTTATTATCAAATCCATAGTCCAAACGATAAACGTACCCTATCTGGCTACCTGTGCTGGATCCACCACCATTACTAATGTCAGCACTGGAGGCACTGCCGAGGCCAAGTTCATCAATATTGACAGCGAAATTGTTCCTGCGGGCATTAAAATTCAACTGTTTATTATTTTTAGCTTCGGCTACTACCAGTCCGGTTATTTCACTCTTTCCAAAGGTGTTATGGTAATTCAGGTAACCGTCGTAAGTATAACTATTGTTTTGATAATATTGTTCATTGAGCCACGTATAAGTTGCAGCACCACCTTCCTGGGTAGAAATTTGCGGAGTATAAGTATACGGAGTAGTGGTCAAATCCTGAGACCAGTAATTAAATGGTCTGTGCCATTGTTTCTGGAAAAAATTGTATGGATCATAGCTAAATGTACCTTTAATGCTAAGGCCTTTGACGAAAGAAAGTTTTTGTTCGATGGCAATCGTGCTCAAAAGACTTGTAGTATTTTGATTACTATAGCCACCGGAATTTAAAACCCCTAAAGGCGCGTTGCCGGCAAATTCTCCCCACTTGCCATTAGTGAATAAAAGAGGTTGAATTGGAATAAATTTATAGACGCCCCTCAAAAGGTTATCGGTACTGGAGGCCGCGTCCACATTATTTGTCAATTCATAAGACCCATTTATTGATAAAGAAACGAGGGTCGTTTTCGTGGCATCTACATCAAGGTTCACATTATAATTGTATCGGTTATACCCAACAGGAGCAAATAGGCCTTTTTGATTAAAATAACCTAATCCTGCAAAGTACCGTACACGATCCGAACCTCCGCGAAGCTGCATATTGGCCTGGTACATTGGCGCGTTCTGATCCACAACTGTATTGTAGGCGTTAGTACTAGGATACCTGTTAGGGTCTTGTTTACTTAGTTTTGCATAGTCGCTAATCAGAGTATCTGGAAATTGCTGAACAGTACTACCTGGATTTTCATTAAGGAAAGCCTCGTTACGAAGACGCATATAATCCTGTGCATTAAGCATTTTAGGAGTATAAGTAGGTTGCTGAGTACCATAATACCCCCCAAAAGTCAGTGTGGGTTTAGCATTGACACCTCTTATAGTCGTAATAAGAATTACTCCGTTTGCACCGCCAAGACCATAAGGAGCAACGGCAGCTGCATCTTTAAGTACCGTTACACTGGCAATGACGTTTGGATCAACCTGGTTGATGTTATTACGAATAACACCATCAACAACGATCAAAGGAGTCGCAGTACTCTTACCGTTATTATCAGTCGCAATGGACCCAATACCCCTGATGTAAATATCTGAATTGTCAGCACCTGGCCGGCCACCGTTCGCATTCACTATTACACCAGATACCCGTCCAGCGAGTGAATTTGATATATTGGCAACGGGGGCCACTGCCAATTCCGATCCTTTTACTGTGGATATTGCAGCTGTGGAAGAAACCTTTTTTTGTGTGCCATATCCCACCACAATTACGGTTTGCAGCGAATTATCCAGAGATGTAAGCTCAACAGAAAGATCACTCGTTGCGCTATTCACGCGTACCTCTCTTGTCCTGTATCCTACATAAGAGATGATAAGGACTGCTCTTTCACCGCGTACATTAATAGAGAAATGACCCTCAGCGCCACTCAAAGCACTATTTGTCGTTCCTCTTTCAGTAATAGTAGCTCCGGAAAGTCCAACGCCTTTGTCGTCGGTAATTTTGCCGCTTACTGTATATTCCACCGAAAGAGTTGGACCATTTGGATTGCCGAAATCTTTGGCAAATGATGGTACTCCATAGCAGGTGATGAGAAAGAGCAAAAAGCAGTGTTTAATTAAAAACGCCTTGTTTAAAATAGGCAGTTTAGTGTTGTTTTTTTGCATAAAGTTTTTTGTTTAGTTAGTGAAATCGCCCAAAAGCGGGTAAATTGGTTTCGGTTTTGGAATATCTTACATATTCAGTTTTTGGTTTGTCAGGATTTTACATGATTTATAGGTTTTGTTAAGAATGTTTTTATATTTCTTTTCATTATTTCCTTTTTTATTTTTTACTTCCTCAATTATAACCCGGATATTAATACCAGACATGCACCATCTATGGTAAAGTAACTTTGTATAGCTATCCTTTTATCACTCCAGAAATAAAAATGTGGTACCTTCTCATTCAAAGCTCAATTGTTTTTTCTCAGCAACCGATTGCATAAAACCAACTAGACTTTGGCAGTTTTTTTTACAATTAACATATCAATTATCATAATGCAATCGGTTTCTGCGCTAAAATTAACAATTATTTTGATTAAACAATCGTTTGTCATCTTTTTTTTACAAATTTGTTAACAAAAGTACTTTTGTTAACAAATATTAGACTTTAAAAACTTACATCTACTATGCTGTGCTCTACTTCTTCCAGATTTTGAGATCATCAGAAGCCAGGTATTCAGAAAATCCATCTCGCAAGATATTTTGCAATGAATCAATAAATAGCGGAATTTTTATCTTGGCCTAACTCCTATGACTACTCGAAAAAAGAAACCGGTTAAATAGGAATGCAGTTTGCCTTTGATTGGTAAAGATTTTAATTTTACCCGGAACTGTGTTAGATAAATTCGTACTAAACAGGAATATTAATATTCTTGCTTCCAAAAAGTTGTTGGCGTCCCACAAACAAGATCAGCTATTACTGTTTTACTATTGAGACCATTCAGTTACTTTCCTGTCCCACCTATGCTTTTTCAATTTATTCAGCAGCACATCTCTTAATGGCTTGCCATCACCAGCATTCATATTGGATGCTACGTGATTCATTTTTCGCATACCCGGTATGGTTACGGATACGTCAGGATTGCTGAGAATAAACCTAAGCGCCATCTCGGCTAAAGTCATTCCATCCGGTACCAATTGTTTTAATGCATCAGCATGATCCACGCTTGAATTTAAATTTTCAGGAACAAAATAAGTTGCACGCCAATCATTTTTAGGAAAGGTGGTTTCCTTTGTCATCATGCCCGTAAGCGTTCCCTCATCAAAAGGTACACGGGCGATTACACCAAGATTTAGTTCGCGGCAAAGCGGGAACAATTTATCCTCCGGAGCCTGGTCAAAAATATTATAGATCACTTGTACCGCATCAATCATTCCTGTTCGTAATGTTTGCAGGCTGTTGTTGGGTTCCCAACGATTGATGCTGATGCCCCAGGCCGCTACTTTACCCTGCTGTTTCAATTTTTCAGTGGCTTCTTTCCATTCATCCTGCTGCGCCCAGTCATCTTCCCATACATGAAATTGCTGTAAGTCTATCCGTTCTACACCCAGATTTTTTAAACTTTTTTCTGTGTATTCAATGATATAGTCTTTAGGAAAGACATCTTTTAACTGGTATTCCGGTTTCGATGGCCACTTACGGTTTTTGGGTGGAATCTTGGTAGCAGCATAGAGTTTTTTGCCGGCATGCCTTTTAATCAATGCATCCAGGATTCGTTCGCTAATGCCCGAGCCGTATGCCCACGCTGTGTCAAAAAAATTACAGCCCATTTCTACCGATCGGTCAAGGGCGTTGCTCACTTCCGTATGATCTGATCCTGTCCACCCGGCCATACCCCACATGCCGTAGCCTACCTCACTTATCTGCCAGCCTGTTCGTCCAAAAGTTCTATTCTTCATAATTGTATTTTTTAGCTTGTTTGAAATTACGAATATAATGTAATGATCAATGAAGCACTTTTGTATCGTGATGTTCCTGTAACATTTTAGCCCCGCCACAACCGATACCCGACTGATAAAAACGAAAATAGTAAAGCAACAAATAAATAGAATTCTTATTTCACTATAACATTGATGTGTTGTCGGCGCCAACAACTGTTACTTTCGTTGCTAAAGCACGGCATTTACTGTACGATTTAAAGTATTATTATCGTTGGCGGGGACGCCAACAGCAGCAGCGGGTTATTTCTCACCATAAATCACAATAGCGCTTCCAACCATTGTAATATTTTCTGAAGAGTATTTTTCAATTACCAATTCGTAAACCTCTTCTTTTATTTTTTCTTTCATCACATCATCGGCTTTATTAAGTGCTGCCGCAAAAGGTGCTGCGATTTCCGTCGTCATCGTCCAGAAGGCTGCTGCGGTTTCAGATTTTAATTTACCTTTAACTTCTTTCTCTGAAGTA
Source organism: Hanamia sp. (assembly GCA_036509585.1). Classification (GTDB taxonomy): domain Bacteria; phylum Bacteroidota; class Bacteroidia; order Chitinophagales; family Chitinophagaceae; genus Ginsengibacter. The sequence continues at coordinate 4,200 of DATCFI010000152.1, forward strand.
TTTTTAAATCCTGCCTGATTAAAGATGTCCATCATTAAACCACTTTTAGCACATCGAAACATGCCGAGCGCGCCGGGTTGAGGCGCAGGTAGTTGCATATTTTTATTAATCGTTCCGGCAACAGCGGTTACCCAAAAATTTTTCTCTGGTACACCCCACACGGCAGTTGCAAACCTACCGCCTGGTTTTAATACCCGATAGATTTCTTTGGCAGCTAAAAGCATGTCCGGAAAAAACATAAAACCCATACGGCAA
>DATCFI010000153.1:0-36480 GCA_036509585.1 Hanamia sp.
AATAACGGTATGGGTAACCGAAAATAATAGGTGGCCAAATATAAATAATTTTGTAAAATCGGGATGGGCCTGACATAATCAGCAGACCCTAATTAAACAATAATCAAATTTTAAATCAGAAACTTTTAGAGGAACGCTCAACGTTTCGCTGTACAAGGTAGTATAAGAAACGAAAGTCAGCGGCTAACATTACATTTATCTCATCTTAAAAATTTGACAAGGAACCCCTGTATAAGTATGAAAAAATGTTAGTTGATTTAAAATGGAAGTTATCTTGCTTTAAGGTTCAGTGTAAACATTTATTTTAGTTCCCTTTTAATATCTTCAGCAATAATCTTCGAAAAAAAATGCGCTCCACTATCATTAAGGGTGCATTCGATCTGCAAAAAATGCGGGTTTTCTTAGAAAAATCGAATCTTCAGAAAAATCCCAAAAGGCGACATTACAATTTTGAGCAATTGTTTTCGCTAACGGAATTGTATTGTTCCTGTCATCTTTCAATAGATATGGAGAAACAACTATATAAAGCTTAATATTTAATCCTTTACAATCCTTTATCAGGGATTTATAAATTTTTATTTTGTATGTATCAATGTATCAATTGGATCTTTAAAATTATCTTTAGGATTAAATAAACTTCCTTTATAAGTCTTAAAAAGTGGAACATAACCCTCCAAATCCATTCGTCTCTTTTTATTTAACTCTGTATTACCAATTAATATAGTAAGTAATGATGAGTTGTAAGGGTAGATTTTTGAAATTAATTTCAACCTCTCAGATCGGCTCTTCAACAGAATGATACTCCGAATCTCTGGATGGGTAGCATAATATGGGAGCAATTCTGAAAGGCGGTCATACCATTCTTTTTCAAACCCTAATTCTTCTTTTAATATTTCCAGCACAATAATCCTGGGTTTATACCTTTTCAATATTCCTTTCAAGATTGCATAATTATAGAAGATTGAAGAGCCATCTTTACCCGCATTGTAAAAAGAATAATGCAAAATGTTTTCGAAGACAGCGGGTACATAATGATGATTAGCTCTGGATGAGCCCAATACAATAACTTCTGCATTCGTTTTTTCGATCGCGTACGTGGTTCTGTATTGTAGGCCAGATTGCTGTTTAAAATAGAGTTTATTTAGTATCGTCCCTATTACAAAATCCAGACAAAAGCATACTATTGTAAAGATTCCAATACTTAAAAAAAGTTTTTTGATATCTGTATTTTTACTCTCTTTCATATAGATGCTAAAATTGAAAATAAATAAACTGACCGCCATCAAAAACCCCAAATAGTAATATGCATAAGACTAAAAAGACGTAGACGCTATATTTAAAAATAGGATTAGAGATATATGGAACTACCTTTTTATATTCTTTTATGTATTCTATTGATAGCAATAAAAATATCCCCATTAAAGAGTATATCATCAAAGAAGGGCTTTCACTCCAAATTGGCTCATCAAATTTGGAAATTCTTTTTATTATAGTAAAAGCGTTATCCAGGTTATTAGCCCGAAAAAATATCCAGGCAAAAGATGTTAATATAAATGTCGTAGCTATTTGATAGAATCTAAATAATACCGAATGTTCATTGATACCTATAAATTTATAAAACCTTTCTCTTTTTTTGTTAAAAATAATCGCTGATATCAAGTATAGACCGTTTATTACACCCCAGATAATAAAAGTCCAATTTGCACCATGCCATACTCCACTTATCAGAAATACAATAAATAAATTAAAAAACCACCTGGGTATAGTAACTCTGTTCCCACCTAATGGGATATATAAATAATCCGCGAACCAACTAGATAAAGATATATGCCACCGTTTCCAAAACTCGGAAATATTCTTTGAAAAGTACGGCCTGTTGAAGTTTGTCATTAAATTAAAACCCATGACTTTGGCTGCTCCAATTGCAATATCAGAATAAGCGGAAAAATCACAATAAATTTGAAAAGCAAAAAAAATAGTCGCAATAAGTAAAGTCAAGCCTGTATGGTACTCTGCATGATTATAAACTGAATTAACGTATAAAGCCAGTCTATCAGCTATAACTACTTTTTTAAAAAGACCAAAAAGCATGAGCTTTAAGCCATTTACAATTCTGCTATATTCTATATAATGCCTTTCCCAAAATTGATGCAGTAAATTTTGAGGCCTTTCAATAGGCCCTGCAACAAGCTGCGGATAAAACATTACGTATAAGGCATATATACCAAAATGCTTCTCTGCTTTTTGTTTTCCTCTATACACTTCTATCGTGTAACTCATAGCCTGGAAAGTGTGAAAAGAAAGTCCAATTGGTAAAATAACGTTTCGAAGTATACTTAAATCTGTACCGATCCACTGATTTAAATGGCCATTAATGATGTTATTGTAATTTACGATCCAGGAAGATATCCACAGATCCTTCAAAAGTGGCAAATTTATTGAAAGAGCGACGTTGATGTTTTCAACAACAAAATCATAATACTTAAAGAAGCACAGGAATCCGATATTTGTTATTAAGCTAACAATTAAATATACTTTTCTTTTCTTATTAATTGCTTTTTCAATATAGATGCCTGCAAAATAATCAACTACAATTGTAACTACAAGAATTAATAGATAAATCGGCAAAAAAGCCATGTAAAAAGTGGCACTGGCTATCAATAAATGTAACCACCTTACTTTATGTGGAAGCAGGAAATATATTATAGTTACAATAGGGAAAAAAATGCAAAAGGCAATGGAATTAAAAAGCATCTGGAACAGTAAATTTGCTTATCGGTTGACTTTTAATAATTTTTTTTAACTTTTTAATTCTTTTAGAGTAGTAGTGGCTTTAGGAAGGATTTCACCGCAACAGAATAGCATTAATATCTACCCCAATCCGGTAAAAGATATAGCAACTCTTGAAATTAATACCGCAGAGCCCACTTCAAATTTATCAATATTAATTTTAGATTTGCGAGGGAGAATACTTTATAAGAAAATAGCAAGTTCAATTGAATACCCTAAAGTTGAAAAAATAAATTTGAGTTGGGTTTCTAAGGGAGTATATATAGTTGATGTATTTATCGATGGTAGTATTAAACACACTAAAAGAATAATTAAGTTATAATTAAGTTTGACTTTTTGATAAGGAAATTCCCTTGATTAGTATATATCAAGAAAGGACGTAGGCGCTAAGTTGGTTCTTAGTATTCGGAGAAAATTTGAACATGTTGATCAGTGACTTTTTCCCAATTAAATTCAGTTAAAGCACGTTCTTTTGCCTTATTTGATAGGTCTTTTATAACTTGACAATTTGCCTCTGCATAATTTATCGTTTCTGTAAGAGAAAGAATATTCCCATGATTAAATTTTAATGCCGTGTCTTGCACGGCATATAAGTTTTCTTCAATGTTGCTAACAATTAACGGTACCCCGAGTCCCATGACTGACAGAACAACGGGGGAAAGTCCTTCTATATCTGAGGGTTGAATGTAGCAATAGGAATTAAGCATCAACCGGGTTACGTCATCTCCGTAAACGTAACCCCCAAAAGTCACATTTTGATTTGCCAGTTGGAGTAGTTCCTGCTCATATCCAGAAGGATTTGGTGAGCCTCCAATTAAAACTAATTTTTTACTTGTCTTAGCATGTGTAAAGGCAGGGATAAGATAATGGAGTCCTTTATCTGGTATAAATCGACCGACAAACAAATAATAGTCGCCTTTAAGAAGATTGTACTTTTTTAATATGGAGTCATCTTCAGTAACAGATTGCAACTCGCTCCCAAAAGGAATAAATTCAAAGTGTTTTTTAAATTTCTTCTCAAAGATTTTTTTTGATATTACATTATCAAAAATGACCTGATTTGGCATCGTGGAGGTAATGTAAGCAGCAAATTTTAGATATAATTTGCCATACCAGGGCCATTTAGCACGTTTCCAATCGACGCCATCTTGACTGATAAATACTTTTTTGCCAAAAATTCTTAATGGCAGAGCCCATATACTATTGCCTCCGTTTTGAATATGGACAATGTCAGCAGTATTATGAACAATAATATCCCAAGTGCATTTTAAGGAATGCAGTAATGTATCGAAGCCTTTTCTATGTGTTGTTTTAAAGGTTTTAATTTTAACTCCTTTGTATTCAGTTATTTTTACATAAATATCAGGATAGCGCCGGTTGTAAGCAATCACAGTGTGACCTCTTTCAACAAGTCTGGGTAATAATTCTAAAGCGAATTTATCTGCGCCCGCTGCGCCTTTAGTGAGCGGAATTGTTCTAAAACCGAAAGCTGCAATCCTTAAATTTTTCATTATTGGCCGAAATACTCTTGATAGTATTGGGAAACATATTCTTTAAGCGCAATTTTCCAGTCTTGCATTAAGTTAAGATTACGTAATGTTAGTTTACGATTGATTAATCTTTCGGAGGCTGGTCTTTCTGCAAAATATACATCTTTAAAATAATTAGATTTAACGGGTGTTAGTTTTATTTTTGTTTTCAGATCTAAAATATTCAGAAGTTCTTCTGCTACTTCGTATCTACTAGTTTCTCCTCCACAAACCATATTATATAATCCCCAATATTCCGTCTGTAATAGTAATTTGACATTTTTTGCGAAATCGTGGGTATACGTCGGGGTTCCATCTTTATCATCGACGATGAAAAGCTCGTTTGTACCTTCTTTAATTTGTTTCATTATTTTTTGAATGAATTTTTTGTCCTTTTTTGGACCACCACCCATCATCCATCCAGCTCTACAAATAAGATGTTTTTTAACATTCTTTTTAACAAATAATTCTCCTGCATATTTAGATCTCGCATAATGTCCAAGAGGATGTGGTAAATCCCAATCATCATATAATTGCTTCTTCCCATCAAATATGCCGGCAGTACTTATATACAATAATGGAATATTGAGTTTATTAGCAATGTAACATGCGTTTTCGACCGGGAGGGTATTGGTTTTGTATGTTTCATCAATATTTAACTCACAATACTCCAAATCTGTGAATGCACCTAAGTGAAAAAGATAGTCAGGTTTGAATATCATAACCTCTGAATGGTATGCTTTATAATCACGGAAATCCAAGAAGCTGAGCCATTTTTCGTTCACATCTATATCCGTACACTTTATTTCATAATCGTCTTTAAACTGTGAATAAAATGCTTCGCCAAGCATACCTCCACAACCGGCGATATAGATTTTCTTTTTCATAATTTCGTTTAAATTTTCCTTAATTATTTTTGTTACTTTATTAGAAATCGGATCAAATATCAGGATATAAAGTGTCCTTATTTTTTATATACCACTTAACGAATTTATTAATACCGATATCAAGATTGTATTTTGGATCATATCCAAGTTCTTTCCTTGCTTTTGTAATATCAGCGAAAGTTTGTGTTACATCTCCTGGTTGGACAGGGTATTTTTCTAATATAGCTTTCTTATTTAACTTACCCTCGATCACTTGAATTAATCCGCCAAGCGTAATGGTTTTGGATTCACCAATATTATAAACATGAAATCCTTTCAACTTAGTTAAGGAACAGATTATTCCTTCAACAATATCATCAATATAAGTATAGTCACGTGCTGTGGAACCATCACCATAAAAAGGAATGGGTTTATCGGCATCAATTAATCTCGTGAATTTATGAATAGCCAGATCAGGTCTTTGACGAGGGCCAAAAACGGTAAAAAATCTTAGACAATTTATATCAAATTGATGTAAATGTTTGTAAACGTGACAAAGCAATTCGCCACTTTTTTTTGTGGCTGCGTATGGAGAAATAGGATAATCAACAGAATCAATTTCGGAAAAGGGAACTTTACTATTGTTTCCGTAAACAGACGAAGAAGATGCAAAAATTAATTTTGAGACTTTATTTTGGCGCATGCATTCTAGCAAGTTTAATGTTCCACTGATATTGACCTCATAATATTCCTCTATATGCTCAATGGATGGCCTTACGCCAGCTTTAGCGGCAAGATGAATAACAACATCGATTTTGTTGTTTTCGAATATACTTTTCATTGAATTCTTATTTCTGATATCATCTTCATAAAAAGTAAATTCGTTGGAATTATTTAATTGATTAAGATTGGCAACTTTAAAATGTTTTGGGTAGAATGTGTCAAAATTATCAACTCCGACAACTGAATGTCCTAGATTAAGTAATTTTTCACCTAAATGCGAACCAATGAAACCCGCTACCCCTGTTATGAGAATATGCATGAGAAAGATTTTAGAAGAATTTGTAGAAATTTTTATTAGAAAAAGTGTTGAAAATATCTTTTTTCCCCGATGTGTCTAATTACTAACTTGAAAATTTTCAATAGTGGTCGTAAACAAACTTATAAGTTTATCATAATGTTTGTTTGCTGAATATTCATTATTCAACTTATTAAAAGCGTTTTTACCTAATTCTTCACAGATTGGCATATTTGTAAACAAATATGCCAATTTGGTTTTTAAATCCTGAACGTCTTTTATTCTAAATAATAACCCGGTTTTATTGTCTATTACTAGTTCTTTGAGGCTCCCTATATTTGATGCAACCACACACTTTTTAAATGCAAAACTTTCTAATATTACATTTGGAAAATTATCATACCATTCTGATGGAACTACTGTAAATAAACAATTACTTAGATAAGTTTGAATCTCTTCAAATCCTTTCTTTCCTAAAAATTCTATATGATGGTTCTTGTCTTTCAGATAGTCCTTCAAGGTTTGGTCAAAACCGGTGTTGGAGAAACCTATAATTTTTAAATTTAATTCAGTATTTTCAAAGGATTTAATCAATGTCAATAGTCCCTTTTCTGATTCTATTCGCCCGATATATAATGCAAAAGGCTTGTATGAAATTTTTACTTCTTTTGAAATTGATTGAAAATTAAAAAAAGTAGGTATATGTACCAAACTTCGATCGGGAAATCCGAAAGCCCTGAGCTTCGCAAGAGTAAATAGCGAAGGAATAACAAATGACTGAATTTTTTTTGTTATAGCAGTTATTTCTTGAAATTTCAATGATGCGACTTTAATGGAAGAGTATAAATAGGAGCCCTGGACACATTTATAACGTATAGCATTGAATTTAGAACCGGTTAAACAACGTTCACAAATATCTTTTTGTATCGGTCTAAAAAAAAGTGCATTAGAGCATATTTGACCGAAATCAGAAATTCGATGAATTACCGGAATCTTATTTTTTGCTGCTGCGTCAAAAATGCTTGCAGAGATTTTGTTTTGGTAATGTAAAACGTAGATTAAGTCAGGATTTACAGCTTTGATTAAACTGTTCAGTTTCTTTTTTGCTTCAAAAGAATAAAACATTCTTGAGAACGATTTGAAAATTGTTTTTAGGTCTATTTTATAATCATTAAAATATACCTTATCCTCTCCAATTGGCTCTAAGAAATAATTTTCATATTGTGTAGGCCTATTGAGTTTATTTTTAATGCTAAAAGGAATAACCTCATGGCCATTCTTTTCTAATAAATCTTTAACATTAAACAGATATCTTTCAGGGCCTCCTGAAATAAAATACCGGTAGTTTATAATAATTATTCTCAAATTCTTCTTACAGTTAGACGGCGCATTATATTATAATAGAAATTGAGAAATATCCACAATTGTTTTTCATTTATGGCAGATTCTTCCGGTTATAAAAGTGATTGATGTGTTATTGCAATTGACAAAATTCAATGTTTATTGCTTTGAATCTAAAAAAAATTTGAGAACTATTATCAACCAAATAAAATTTCCAACGTCTGATTTTCCCTCTTTATTTTCATTGATCAATTTCTCAATTCCACTTGTTTTGTAAACTGAATTATCGTTATTAACTAGAAGGATGTCTTTTATTTTCTTATTCAAGTTATCTTCTTTAAACCAATCCCTTAATGGTACATTAAAACCTTTCTTTGAGGTAGCTAGTACTTCTTTGGGTAATGAATGATTGGCAACTGAATTTCTTAGAATGATTTTATTAATGTAACCTTTTGTCTTTATACTTTTATGTGCACTAAACAGTAATTCAACAATACGATGATCTAAAAAAGGTATCCTAGTTTCAATAGAATAAGCCATGCTCATTCTATCTACTTTCGTTAACATATCTCCGGGTAAAGTTACCTTGTGCTGGAAATACATAAGCTTATAAAATGGGTCTTTAAATCTGCATTCTTTCATTGAATCTTCATAAAAATCAAAGAAGGAAATTGATTTTGTATCCGCAGAAATAATTTGCGATAGATTTTCAGGTGAAGTATGACAAAGTTTGGAGAGCAACCGTTTTTCGAATGACAGATTGCTTGATTCTAAAACCTTATAGACCCGGTTTAGCTTGTACCTTAAATTGCCGCGGAAAGGTGTTGCAGTTAATTTTATTAATTGAGGAAGTAATTTTCTAATTGGTGTAGGCAACAACTGATATTGACTTGCAAACTTTTCACCCTGGTAAGTGGTATAGCCAGATAGAACTTCATCTCCTCCATCACCGGTTAAAACCATTTTTACAAATTTAGCAGCATATTTGGAAATTTGACCAGTAGGTATTGCTGAGGCATCGCCAAAAGGGTCATCGTACTGGAGTAGTATTTTATTCAAAGCTTCATCAAAGTGCTCTGAAGATACTATGTCTTCATGATGAACAGTATTGTATTTATCAGCTATTAATTGCGCAAGATTGCGCTCATCATATTGTTTGTTTTTAAAACCCATAGTAAATGTTTGGATGCGCTTTGAGGTATGATTAGTCATTGTACTAACTACACAGGAAGAATCTAATCCTCCGCTTAAAAAAGCACCAAAGTCAACATCACTTCGCATTCTGATTCTGACGGAATCATCAAAGAGTCTGGCGAACTCCTTTTCAATATAGACTTTATCTTTTACCAATTCCCTTTCAGAAATGTCAGGAAGATTCCAGTACGATTTTTCTTTTACTCCATTGCAGTCTACCAGTAAATATTTACCTGGCATTAATTGATAAATATTTTCAAAGAACGTATATGGGGCAGGTATAAAACTAAGCGATAAATATAGCTCTGTCATATCCACTCTTGGTTTCTGTTGATTGCTATATGCATTAATTGCCTTTATTTCAGATCCAAAAATAAAAGTATTGTCAAATTGTGAATAGTACATTGGTTTCTCTCCGATGCGGTCTCTCGAAAGAACTAAACGCTGTAAAGAATCGTCCCATAAAGCAAATGCCCACATTCCGTTAAAGTGATTCTGACAATCGAGTCCCCATGTCCGGTAAGCGTTTATAATTACTTCGGTATCGGAAGTAGTAATAAATTTATTTCCAAGTTTTATAAGTTCTTCCCGTAATTCAACGTAATTGTATATTTCTCCATTAAAAATCAGAATAATTTTATTATCATCACTAAACATGGGTTGTTTGCCGGTACAAAGATCGATAATAGACAACCTTCTATGCCCGAGTGCCAGGTTTTGTTTTATATAAAAACCTTCATCATCAGGGCCGCGGTGTGAAATGACATCCGTCATTTTTTTCAACACCTCGCTTTTTGCGGCCCTGTTTACATCAAAATGAAAAAACCCTGAAATGCCACACATGTTGTTTATTTAATATAACTCGAGGCTATTTGAATAGTTAAGAAGGTAAGAAGGTAAGATTAAATACAAGAATTGAGTTTGTTCGTAGAATCGGGGTTTACTAATTATCAGCCTTGGGATCCAATATCTTTGAGATCTTATCTTTAGTCCTTGATGTACTTTCAAGTTGTGAATTAAGAAAGAGATCAATTTCCTTTGCAGCAAAACGATAATCAAAGAGTTGCATTGCTTTTTCTCTTCCTTTTACGCCTATTTCACGAGCGGCCAAAGGATTATCAATTACAAATTTCATTTTTTCAGCAAATAAATCAATGTTATAGCTTTCAGCTAACAACATATCTTCCATATCCTTAAAATAATATTTTACTTCACCATAGTTTGTTGAGATCACAGGATTGCCAGATCCTAAATATTCACCGATTTTATGTGGAAACCTGGCAATATCTTGAAAAGTAGGTCTCAGAGGAATTAAAAGTGCGGTTGCATTTTTATAATAAGTAAAAAGTTCTTTATCAGATAAATTTGAAAACATTTTAATCTTCCTTTTCTTTACGCTTTCATTAATATACTTTTTAACTTCCAATATGTTTTGTTCACTTCCGTTGATCACCAGATATAAACTAGTTAATTTATTATTTAATTTGGAGAAACAATCTATAATAAAGAGAATAATTTCCTTGTAATAGGCAGAACCACAGAACAGAAAATATTTTTTTTCTTCCAATGATATTAGGATGTTATTGTATTTATCAAAGTCTGTTAATCCAGAAACTTTTAGATATTTTGCTCCAGATACAACGGATTCAATTCGATTAATTAAAAATTCACTTATTGGTAATATGGAATCAACCATTTTTACTGAATACTTATCAAATAATAAATCATTAATCTTTTTTAAAATTCTGAACGGTTCCTTTTTAATCCCTGAATTGTATTCCACATAATTTAGAACAGTTTTGAAATTCAATAGCTTAGATAAGAAGCAATAGTAGGTAACTAAATAAAAATTTTCGGTTGATAGGATAGCAAAATCAATTTTATTATTTTGACTAAGTTTCTTTAGTAGTAAAAATTCATTAACGATTCCTTTCGCTTTTAATAATCTGCGTTTTAGGACATTAGATTGATTAAATGGATCTCCTGAAGTGTAAACATAATTTATATCTTCAAATTCGCCAGTTGTTTGTAATTCAGGATGATTCATTTTATTGTGAACTCCACTTTTGCAAATAACGTTGACATTATTACCAGCTAAGACAAGACTCTTTGAAATTAAAACTATTTTTTGAATCTCTGCTAGTCCATAGGGGAACCCTGAAGATCCCAGATAAACTACATTTTTATTTTTATTTACACTCATATTTAATACTAAATAAAGTCATATTTTTATAATGTTATCCAAGGTATTTGCACTATTTGAAACTTACGGTAAAAATTTTCTTTCTCCATGTAGAACTAACAAGCAGCGTATGTAAAATTAGAATAATGTTATTTAAATTAATTCTAAATTATTATCCCCAGGGTAGGAATTAGATTTTAGGGCGTCCTGAATGTCTTTGTCAGTTAAACTTCTGATTTCTTTAGAATAACATACACCTATTGATATCCACACTAATAAATAATTTAAGGTGAAGGTTGTAACTGTTGATGGGTATAAATCAAGCATCCATAATAAAATCCATATTGCAGAAGCTTTTGAAAGCATGTTTTTTGAAAAAAATAGTCCTTTAAAAATGGCTGGTACAGCTATTAGTAATAATAATGCAAGGCTTATTATTCCGCCCTTTAAGATAATGTTTAAATAGTTATTTTCTATCCCATCCCTATATGGAGCTTTCGGGTTGTCTTCTTCTCCTGTGGGGGCATAATACATTCCATTTATTCCTTTACCAACAATCCAATCCTTTTGCGTCATACCAGCATAAAAGTAATCTACAACAGTGGTCCTGGTATCCTCGCCTATTCGGTTATTGAGATTATTAAATATGCCAAGATTTTGGTATGGATTGTCGAAATTATCTGCCAGAATAGCTATCAAAAAAAAACTTAGTAATGTAAGGAACGCTCTGGAATTTCGTCTATTTATATAACAATATATTAATATAAATGAGGCAAAGATACTTCCAGAAATAAAAACCAAACCTCGCCGAGCTCTAATAATTGCAAATAGAATCATCAATAAAATTGTTATTAATGCCAATAAGTTTCGCTTATTAGAATGGTAAATATAAGTTAGTAGTATGAATCCAGCCGGAATACTCAACGTTAATGAAAAATATTCTATAAGTGATTGGCCTTTTCCTGCTATATCGTGAACTAAATAATTAACAAACAGTAAATCATAAAAAATGAAAAATAGTGCCAATGTAACTATAGTATTAAATACATGCTTATAATATTCAAGTTCTGATGGAAAAAATAGTACTAACGGTACCAGATACAAAAATATGCCGTTAAATGGATTGAAAAGCATGTACTTCAAAAATACAGAATCAAAAATGAAACCTCTAAATATGACAGTAAGTAACCATCCAAAATAGAGTATGTAAATAGTTTTTAGATAATTATTCTCAATTTTAAAACTTATGAGTCGGTATGCAGCGGGAAGAAGCAAAATCAAACCAATAAGCTGAACGGACACGCAGAAGACTCGATTTAGAATATCAGTTGTATAAATTGCAAAACTGACAGTATATACAATAAAGCCCAACCAAAAGTAGGCTAAAAGTCTATTATTTTTTTTAAATATGTCAGCCTCATAATCAATTTTATCTCTTTCCATCCTCACTATTATATTAAGGTTGACAATGGTAATAACGAATATAAATTACATCCAACCATAGGAAATTTTTAAGATTTCACGGATTTGATATACTCATATAATTCTAAATGTTTTTTAATGATTAAATCTGTGTAAAAGTTTGGTGGCATATATCCATGAATATTATTTGTTAAGCAGAAAATAATGCCCCGTGCTAAATCTTCTCCATCTTTATACCTGGAAAGGTATCCATTTTTTTTATGAAGAATCAAATCTGGTATTCCTCCGACATTAAACCCGACGACAGGTGTTCCACAACACAGTGCTTCCAATATTACTAAACCAAAGGTTTCTGCTAAAGAGGGTGCGATAAAAATATCTGCTGCATTGTAAATCAAAACAGTTGAGTAATCATCTCTTAAACGCCCCACAAACTTCGTTTTAAAGGGAATTGAATCAGCAATTTGTTTGTTATACCCACTGCCGAAGATCAAAACGGAAATCTTTTTATCAATGCTGAAGTCTTTGTGTAATATTTCCAGAGCCTTTTGTAAAAAAATCCAGCCTTTATAGGGGCTATCTATGGAAACAGCTCCAAATGCAATTACTATTTCATCAGAATCAATATTAAGAATTTGTTTTGCAACATTTTTATCGAAAGGTTTGAAGAATTTGGAGTTAACAACATTTGGTATATAAAATATTGGTTTATTTTTAGTTAAAAGAGATTTCTTTGCGCAATTAAAGAGCCATTTACTTGGTGCTACAAAATATAAATTGTTGAATTTTGAATATAATTTTAATTTTTTATTGAACTCTTTAGCCGATAAATCATTTTCTTTATTGCGCATAAAAATTTGGCAATTATTGCAACCAGTTTTATATTTTTCACAATCAAAGCTGTGATGGCATCCACCGGTAATAGTCCACATATCATGCATAAAAATTATGATTGGCTTATTAAGCCTACACAATTGCTCTATATCTTTAATATTTAAAAAACCACCAATAGCCCAATGTAAATATAGTATGTCAGCATTTTTAATTTGCTTGATATTAGAAATATCTGTTCCTAAAAGCGGGTATGAAAAATAACCAAACTTTTTGACTGTTTTTCCAATTATAAACCTTTCTAGTTTACCATTAATTAGGGAAAGTAATTTTGCCTTCTTGCCTAAATGTTCTAGTTGCTCATTCTGTTCTATGTCTGAGTTTAATGATAATATAGTCGAATCAATTTCAGCATTATATAAAGCTTCGTGCAATCTAAGTGGGGCACTTCCAGAAGAGGATATATTTGTTTGTAAATGGACGACTTTCATATTTCTTAAATGATTTAAAAATTTAGCGGAATAGCCAGCAAGAAAGGCTTTCTGGGTTTTCGTTAATTTAGTCGTACAAACACATACCTCTTATAAAGATAATTTTTAAAAAATTTATATTTTAGATAATTCTTTATCCAATAATATTTGATTTTAATTTTTTTATTGGAGGTTCCTGAATATCCTTTGATTTGAGGTAACAAATTTAAAAATTCAATTTTCCCGTTACAATTAATCAAGTCACAAATAGCATATGTTAATGCATGTTCAAAAAAAAGGTTTTTTTTATCATCAATAACTAATTTATAAGATATGAAAAATTTCATAAAGAATTGGGGTGTAAAAATAAAAAAATTAGAAAATGTAAATTCTCTTTTAAAATCAACAATTGCAATAATCTCTGAATGGTCTTTGATTGCCATTTTTAAAAAGGAATTGATATTTTTAACTATTAATCTTCCAGTTATCTTGTATATAAAATCTGCATTCTTAATAAATTTTGATTCTTTAAATGCGTGTTCAAGAATACGCATTTCGCCAAAACCTTTGCCTAAATTCTTTATGTCCTCACTTTCTAGATAAGTCAAAAATTCTAAACGGCTATAATTAATATTTCCAATAAAAAAATTACTAATGTCTGTTCCAGAATTTTCTATAAAGAGAATACAAGCATCGGTCATTTTTAAATAAAATTCTATTGCATCTATATATTGCTTTCTTCGTAAATCGACATCAACTAATTTTGTAAAAATCATGTCTCTGACTGGCTCAATTGTAGCAGTTAAGAGAATAACTCTTTTCATATTAATGGTATGCATTTAAAATAAATTCTTTTGTTGGAATAATTAAGGCATGTTTAATCATCTTATCCAAATTCCTTTTCTTTTTTTAATGATTATTTTATAGTATTGAATCGGTGCTAATAAATAGCCATTAAAATTTGCGAAAATGGCTGCAATAAAGAGTGCGTAAACTCCAATTTGGAAATATTTAATCAGAAGCACTGCCATTGCTACATACAAAAAAGGACTTATTATACAACTAATAAATTGAAGCCGTAATGCACTAATTCCATTCAAAAAACTTACGTACTTTCCGCCAAATAATAAAACATTATAATACAAAAAGCCCCATAATGAAAGAGAAAAGGAGATATTTACTTTCCCTTCCCCCAGCCAAAGACGATAAATCGTACCTGAGAAAATTAACATTATAATGCCTATTAATATAAAAAAAATATTTAAAAAATTATACCGCTTTATTCCATTTCTTATCCATTGAATATCATTGTTAAAAAAAGCTTCAGTTGATGCGGACCAAAAAGGTGCTAAAAAAATGCTAAATACCATATTTAGTACCCCAAAATACTTAAATACAATATTATAAGAGGTTACTTCTGATGTGCCAAAACTTCTTGCTATAATAATATTTGCAGTTTCAAACTGTACAATACCTGCGACTTGAATTACAAAAAACAAAATACCTAAATTAAAGAGACCCTTCGCATACGAGAATTTTACTTTTGAAAAACTTGGCCGATATTTTTTAAAAACTCCGTTAAAAAAAAATAAATTGGCTGCTATTAAAACTAAAAGAGGAGAGACGCATAATGCAAACCCTAGTTTAATTAGAGATCCTTCTGTTGTTTTTACGAGAATAAGTATAAAAATTAAAGAAAGTATCTGACCCGAAACATCAATGAGTGAAGATTTTGCCGGTTGTTGATCTGCCAGAATTAACGTTGTAATTATTCTTAAAACAAATTGCAAGCAAAAATAAGTAAATACAATTACAGCCAAAATTGAAATTTCTGATTGCATATTTTCTGAAATATTGAGGATATGTGCCCAGTTCAAAAAATGATTGGCAATTAAAAAAAATATCCAAACAATAAAGAAGATTATGGCCAGTATCGCATATGTCGTACTTACGTAAATTTGAGCAAGATTATCTTCTCCTTTTGCTTTTGCTTCTGCAAATTTATTACGCAACCCTTGTGTTAATCCAATATCAAAAAAACTAAACCAACCAATTATAGAACTTAAAGTCAGCCAAATGCCATACCGGGATGGATTTATATAATTAATGGTAAGTGGAACCAAAATGAGACTGATCGCAATGCTAATTCCTTTTATAAAAAAAGAAGCAAGAATATTTTTTTTTGCTTTTACACTACGGTCTTGTCCTTTATTAAGTAGATTTTTGAAAAAACTAAATACTGTTGATATCTTATATAGATATCCGGTTCCACTTTCAATACTCAATTTTTAAATTATTTTGTTTAGTTTAAAATCCTTGCTTCAAAGATATTCTTTTGACACCAGCTATATGGTCATTAAAAAAATTTAAGAGTACAACAACGCTTCCTTTTCTTTCAATCCAATCTCCCTCCCCATCACCCCATCCCCTTCCATCTCCGCTACCATCATATACCCTAATGAAGGCAAATTCACTTTAATAAATTTGTTTTTTATCATTACTACATTTCCATCCATTGCATAAGAAGGCCGATCTACAACGGATGCGAGGGAGTTTACATTTACGCCACTTCTTTCCAACCTGATATTCTCATGCTCTGCTACAAATTCTCTGATCTCCTCAATTTCCTCATTTTGAATAATGGCCGGTTGGCCTTTCCAGTAAACCAGGTTTACAACGTTGCTGAGTTGTTTTAAAACGTTGATTTTGCTCTCTTGCATATAAACGAATACGTATGATGAGAATAAAGGTTCATAAACCAATTTCATTCTACTGAACTGGTTTATTTGCCTGCAATGAACGGGGCAAAAGTTTTTAATTTTCTTTTTGGCCAACAAAGCAGCTACTTTTTTTTCGCATTTCGCTTTTGTATAAACGATGTACCAATTCTTCTGCATAATTTTTCTTTTTTAAATGAAATTGCAGCTATTCATAGGAAGGTTTTGATACGATAAGAAGAACAAACGGGATAGGCGTTGTTGTAGGTATCGGGTTTAGGGTATAGAGGGTTAGTGGGTTTAGTGGTTTAGAGGGGTTAGAGAGTTTAGTGGTTTAGAGGGGTTAGTGGTTTAGAGAGGTTAGAGAGGTTAGAGGGGTTAGAGTTTATGGCTTCGCCACTCTCAGTCACATGGCTTTTTGAGAAAATAATTACAAAAACCCCGAAATCAAATCAAAAATATTTACGCGCTCCTCACCCATTCATATTCACAGTTCAGATAAAAAATGCTTTCTTCCTTAGAAAAGAATAGTAAACCACTTATGTGGAAGTGAGCTATTTAAACCGTTCTATCGTGCTTTATCTGTCAGTTGGCGTTTAGATCAGTTGCCGGGTTTTGGTCACATTTACATCCTATTAACTAATGATCAACTCATTGCTTCCCTGACTATTTTTTTCCCTTTTCGTTTCTTTTTATTCCCGTATCCGTATTTATATCCATATCCGTAATAATTTCTTAAGAAGCCTCGTGTTTTAACTCCGTTAAACACAATAGCAGGATTGGTAATGGGATTTATCCGGTTATTTTCGTCTATTTTTTTTATCAGCGCTTTTGGGGTGTAATTCTGCCTTACCACATATAACGTCGCATCACACAATCCCGTAAGGATATACCCATCATTGACCAGCCCTACAGGCGAGGTGTCAATGAGCACCACGTCAAAAATATTTTCCAAATAATCAAGCAATTCTTTGGCTTTTTCTGTGGACAACAATTCAGAAGGGTCTTCAGGAAGCGTGGCCGCCGAAATGAAAAATAAATTTTCATGTCCGGTGATCCGGTTTATAATTTCTCCGGGCTCTTTTTCGCCACTTAAAAATTCTGTAACGCCATGCTCATGGTTGGCATTTAAAATGGTGGAAAGCGATGGATTATTCAAATCGAGATCCATCAGTACTACTTTTTTTCCTGTATGGGCAATACTTATGGCGAGGTTTGCCGCAATAAAACTTTTACCTTCACCTGGGATACTGGAAACCACCAAAATCTTTTTATGCCTGTCATCTATCCCCAGGAACGATAAAGAAATCCTTAGTTTTCTAAACTGTTCTGACAAAAAACTTCTTTTGCCTGGTGTAATCACCACCGCTGTTTTGGATTTATCAAAGTCAATTTCTGCAATAATGGGAATAGTGGTACGTGATTCTACTTCACCCCGGTATTGAACTTTGCCCAGCAGGCTTTCTTTCATGGATATAACCGCTACAGTGAAGCCGAGGCATGCAACTAGAGCGATTAAATAAACGACCATTTTTTTGGGGCTTACCGGATCAGGCAGGGTGTGTGCCTCATCCACTACCCGGTTACTGGAAACGGTAGATGCATAAGCCAGGGCGCTTTCTTCTCTTTTTTGTAATAAAAAAGCATAAATGTTACTTTTTATTTGTTGTTCGCGGCTGATGTCCAGTAACTGGCGTTCTTTCTGAGGTACACCCTGCAAAATGGAATTATAACTTCCATTGGTAGCATAAATGTTTCCCCTGGCCGCAATAAGGCTCTGTTTCTGGCTTTGAATATTTTGTAAAATGTTTGGCTTTATTTTATTGATCTGATCCTGGATAGCTACGAGGCTGGGATTATTTTCGCCAACCGTTTTCTTTAATTTTTCATACTGCAGTTCTGTCGTATATAATTGATCTATGAGCTGTGACAGCACAGGGTTAGCTACTCCTACTGAAACTGAAAAAGGCACAATGGCTCCTCCGTATTCATTGTTTTTTACAAATTTTTCTACCTGGTCCAGCTCAGAAATCTGGGTATTCACTTCACTCAGCTTCTGGTCGTTGGCGCTTACATTTTGCAGGTACAATTGCCCCTGTGTGCTTATATCTACAGCGCCTTTTCCTGATTTGAATTCCTGGATTTTCTTTTCAATAGAATCCAGGTCATTAGAAGCAAGCCTCAGTCGGCTTTCAACAAATACTAAAGTGTTTTTAGCTAACGTATCTTTTTCATTAATTTCAGATTGACGGTAAGCAGTGATTAACTGGTCTAAAACATCAGTGGCACGCTGCGGCACAGCGTCTTTATAGCTCAGATTTATAATAGAAGACAGTTTGCCCGCGGATTCCACTTTTAAACTGCCTGAAAGATTAGAAGCGACACTCGCAGGGTTCTGTAAAGCAAAATAAAACTTCTTATCAGCTTTTTCAGAATTCTGATAATCTTTATTGGGAATAAATTTTAAAGAGCCGTAAGGTGTGGTTACAATTTCATTAACCGGGTATTTGTATTTATCACCAAGTACGACCGTTTGAGCATTTCCATCGAATGAAAAATATATTTTATTATATTTCTTTATAGAATCACGATTGTTGAATTCCTTTATAGAATCGGGCGATGGAACTTCAATAACTACAGGGGAATTACTGTATGCTGAAACAGGATGCAGCTTTCCTTCTTGAAATACCGGGGCATATAAATCCAGCGCTTTGACCACCTTTTTCATTAAGGAATACGATTGAAGGACTTCAACTTCATTTTCAACAATTACGTTTGAGGAAATCAAATTGAGAGAAGCGGCCATTTTAGACTCTTCATTGCCTTTTGTTTCATCTTTAATGAGGATAGCAGCCTTGGCTTCATAGAGAGGTGTGGCAAACTTCATATAAGTAAATGCACCGCCGATCGCTATAATGAATGCCAATAAAAACCATGACCAGTAAGGAATGTATTTTGAAGCAAGTTGTTGAAGTAAGCTTTCTTCCTCTTCCTCTTTTATATTCTTCTTTGTCTGCATTTTTTTAAACAAATATTTACTTACCTCCTTATGGGAGCTAATCAGTTAATACAAATGCTTAAAATCTTGCTTGGCTTTTCTTGCAAGGTAAAAAGTAAGCGTGTTTTTTAAAACTCAGCGGCAGCAGTGTACAATTAAGTCGATGCCGGGAATTCCGTTAGGATTTGAATTAAATAATTAATTCTTTTTGGGGATTGGTTTTTTAGGTTGGATAAAAAAATATTTTACTATTTTTTATATGCAAACATACCTGATAGGTTAATACAATCCAAATTTTTTTAAAAAAAATTTAATTTATGACAAATAGGGTCTTGCTTTTTTCGTGAGAAATGTATCGTTATGAAAGCAAAAGCTTAATAAGGGTTTTAGTAAATTACTCCTTTACAAAAAGATGATCTTCTTTGATGGGTTTTTAGCCGTGCAATGGTATGGTAAAATTTGGGGCGTAATAAATCTTCGATTCTAAATAGAAAATTGGATTTTACGATTTCTGGTGGAAAGTTTATAACTTTTCGGTAGCGTCGCAACATAAGGTTAAGTTTTTAATTTTTCTCCATGGGCATTTTCTACAAGAAAATATTGATTAAATTCGTACTAAATTATTTTTATGGAAGTTGCAACGCTGCGTCAAAAATTACATTCGTTGATTGAAACGTCTTCAGAAGAAAAATTGGATGAAATATATGATTTACTTAGCGAAGATGAATATTCAGATGACTTCAAAGCTATGCTGGATAATGAATTCGAGCAATACCAGAAAGATGGTGAAATTATTGCCAGGACAGAAATAGATAAAATCGTAGAGCAATTATTACATCCGCAAAAATAGCGAATGGCCTATACAACCAGTTTTAGAAAAAGAGCCGCGAAAGAATATTTGAATGCCTTAAAGTGGTATAAAGAAAGAAGTTTACAAGCTGCAAAGAATTTTGTTTTGGCTGTGTCTGAAACACTTAATAAAATTGAAGAACAACCTGACCGTTTCCGTATTATTCATAAAAGCTATCACGAAGTAAAAATTAAAAAATATCCATTTAGGATAGTATATTTTATAGATGAGAAAAATAAAATTATTGTAGTCGCCACATTATTTCATCAAAAAAGAAATCCCGAAAGGAAATTCAAATAAAAAATCCTTTTCTGTTTTCATTTTTTTCAACGCTGACTGCACATTACTAAAGTTCCCGACGATTTAACCATAATTTCTTCCTGTTCATCCAAACAAAAATCGGGATAATTTGCCTGCCTGTTCGGTAGGTAGGTAGGTTCGTTTACTGAATCTCCGGAAAAATACCCACAGCAGGCTGACCTACCGTAACGACCTAAATAAAGATTCTTTTACTCTAAATTGCTAAATATATTAGTATTTTTGCCAAACATCTAAGTAAAGAATGACGGCGGCAAAATCTGATATTATTGTTCAATTAAAGAAAGAGATCCTTTCTTTACAGGGTTTCAAAACAAAAGGGAATGCTGAAGTATTAAATATATTACCGCCTCTTATAACAGAAGCTTTTCCCAACGGCCAATTTCCTACAGGAGCCGTGCATGAATTTTTAAGCGTCACAGTAGAAGATGCGGCTGCTACCTGCGGATTTGTTTCAGGAATCCTCTCATCGCTGATGCATAAAAAAGGTGCGTGTGTATGGATAACTTCCTCCCTATCCATTTTTCCCAATGCGCTGGCATCATTCGGTATCGCGCCGGATAAAGTGATTTTTATTAACCTGAAAAAAGAAAAAGAAATCATGTGGGCAATGGAAGAAGCGCTAAAATTTGATGGCCTTGCCGCGGTAATCGCAGAAACAAAGGAATTGAATTTTACGGCTTCAAGAAGATTGCAACTCGCGGTGGAACAAAGCCGGGTAACAGGATTTATTCTTCGATGTAATCCCAAAAATATAATTAACACAGCTTGCGTTAGCCGCTGGAAAATCACTTCTCTGCCAGGTGAATTAGAAGATAATATGCCGGGCGTAGGTTTTCCCCGCTGGAACGTAGAACTATTGAAAATAAGGAATGGCAAACCCGGCGCCTGGCAAGTAGAGTTTATTGATGGGAAGTTCTACCCTGTTTATAAAACAGTTGCTATTCCTCAGCTTCAACAAAAGAAAATAGGATGATATGCAGAAACGATTTGCGTCTATATGGTTTCGTTATCTTAAAACGGATTGGTTTATCCGTCGCCAACCAAACCTGAAAGAAGTCCCTTTTGTATTAGTCACTCCCGACCATGGACGAATGATGATAAGTACTGCAAATTCAGTAGCGTTGAAGCAGGATGTAACCATCGGGATGGTATTAGCCGATGCTAAAGCTATCATCCCTTCCCTGCTCTATTTCGATGACAAGCCTGAGCTGGCTCCTAAATTACTGAAAGGAATTGCTGAATGGTGCATTCGCTATTCACCTGTGGCAGCTATTGACTTACCCAATTGATTGATACTTGATATTAGCGGTTGCACTCATCTATGGGGAGGCGAACCATCCTATATAACGGATATCAGTAAACGCTTATCCGGCTTTGGTTACCATACTCGCATTGCTATCGCTGATACAGTTGGCGCTGCCTGGGCTATCGCCCGTTTCGGCAGGGATAAAAATATTATTGAGAGCGGCCAACAAACAACGGCGCTGCTAACATTACCTCCCACTGCATTGCGTGTAGAAGCAGAGACCGTAGAACGGTTAGAAAAGCTGGGGCTCCGGCAGGTAAGCAGTTTTATTACTATGCCCCGTTCTGCTTTGCGCAGGCGTTTTGGCCCACATTTTTTAAACCGTTTAGACCAGGCAACCGGGTATGAAGAAGAAACCATTCAACCGGTAAAACCCATTGAACTTTACCAGGAAAGACTTCCCTGCCTTGAACCTATCATCACCGCAACCGGTATTGAGATTGCGCTAAAAAGATTGCTGGAGATGATGTGCCATAGATTACAACGTGAAGAAAATGGCCTTCGGATGGCCTTATTTAAAGGATACCGTGTAGATGGGAAAATAGAAGAGATATCAATAGGCACGCACCGGCCATCAGCAAACAGTGTGCATTTGTTCAAATTATTTGAAAATAAAATCGCAACTATTGAGCCTGCCCTGGGAATAGAATTATTTATAGTGGAAGCCCCAAAAGTAGAGAGTTTATCGCCCATACAGGAAAAACTATGGGACAATACAGGTAGCATGGATGATATTGGTTTTTCTGAACTGCTGGACCGTATCAGTGGAAAATTTGGAGACAATTGCATTCATCGTTATTTGTCTACTGAGCATTATTGGCCCGAACGCTCTTTTAAAACAACCTCATCTATAACTGAAGAAATACAAACGGGCTGGAAAACAGAAAGGCCAAGGCCATTACAATTATTGCCAAAACCTGAGCGGATAGAAGTAACGGCGCCGGTTCCTGATTATCCTCCAATGCATTTTCGCTATAAAGGAAAATTGCATAAAATAATAAAAGCAGACGGACCCGAAAGAATAGAAGCCGAATGGTGGTTACAGGAAGGGCAACACCGCGATTATTATTATGTAGAAGATGAAAAGGGCCATCGTTACTGGCTTTTCCGTGCGGGTCATTATGATGATGGCAAAACCTGGCAATGGTTTATTCATGGATTTTTTGCTTAACAATGAATAATAGGGGCTTTGGTCGTGATGATAATGCATTGGCAAGCCAATCCATCCAACAATGCATCGATTGTAAGGAACTAATGCCGACTTTTCTTTTATGGCAGATATAAATAATTTAAAAGACGGAAGATTTGTTATAGACACTGCGGCGCGGCAGTGGGATAGCCGGACAAACGCGCGGAGCGATCGGGTTGTCCTTGAATTTTTTTTTCTTTTTTGTTCAAGCAAAAAAGAAAAAAATCAGAGTGCGATTGAGCTTTATTGTAGGGATGATAAGCACTCATGATTTAAACGCCTGATCCTAAAAAATGAAATTATGAAATACACAGAATTACAGGTAACCACCAATTTCAGTTTTCTTCGAGGCGCTTCTCATCCAGAAGAATTTGTAGAACAGGCTGTGGCATTAGGTTACAAAGAAATAGCCATCACAGACCGGAATAGTTTTGCAGGAATAGTACGCGCATATTCCGCTGCCAAAAAAAATGGCATTCGCATCATAGTTGGTTGCCGCCTCGATTTATTGGATGGGTTAAGCCTGCTTGCTTATCCTGCTAACAGGAAAGCCTACTCGCAATTATCCAACTTGCTTACCCTGGGAAACCGCCGTGCCGAAAAAGGAGAATGCCATTTATATAAACAAGATGTTTATCAATATGCAAAAGATGTAAAGTTGATTGTAATTCCCCCTGATAAATTAAACAGCTTGTTTGAGTTTGATGCATCATTCAGTAGTTCTTTAAAAGAATACCATAAAGCTTTTGACGATAATTTGTATATAGCGGCAAACAGGCGCTAACAGGGTGATGACAGCAAATACTTATCCCGGCTTTCACAATTATCCTCCCGGTTAAATATACCAATTGTTGCAACGAATGAGGTACATTATCATGAGCCTGGTCGCAGGCAATTGCAGGATATCGTTACTTGTATCCGTGAAAAATGTACCATCTATAATGCTGGTTACCTGTTGCATCCTAATGCGGAAAGATATTTAAAAACGCAGGATGAGATGCAGCGCCTGTTCAGGCAATATCCCGATGCAATAGCGCGTACACAGGAAATTGCCGATGCCTGTCAATTTTCATTAAGCGAATTAAAATATGAATATCCGGAAGAACTTACGACTAATGGGCGCACACCGCTGGAAGAGCTGACTCATCTTGCATGGATAGGTGCCAAAGAACGCTATGGAGATTGTATTCCGGAAAAGGTAAGCCATGCTATTAATCATGAATTGATTTTTATAGAGCAGATGAATTACGCATCTTATTTTCTTACCGTCTATGACATTGTTCGGTTTGCAAGAAAACAACACATTCTTTGCCAGGGACGCGGCTCTGCTGCTAATTCAACCATTTGTTATTGCCTTGGCATCACTTCTGTTGACCCCACCAAATTTGATTTATTATTTGAACGGTTTATCTCTTCTGCCCGCAATGAGCCGCCCGATATTGATGTGGATTTTGAACACAAACGAAGAGAAGAAGTCATGCAATATGTGTTTCAGAAGTATGGGCGCGAGAGAGCCGCTATTGTAGCCACCGTTACCCAACAGCATCAGAAAGGTTCTATCAGGGATGTGGGTAAAGCAATGGGACTATCTGTTGATACCTTGAAGCGTTTATCGGGTTCTCTCTGGGAATTCACCGATGAATGGTTTGAGGGAAAAAGATTACAGGAACAAGGTCTTAACCCGGATGACAAACATCTTCGTAAGATTTTGCAACTTACCCGGGAATTCATGGGCTTCCCACGGCAACTCGGTCAGCATACAGGAGGCTTTGTGATTACTAATGGGAAACTAAGCGACCTCTGCCCTATCCTGAATGCGCGCATGGCCGACCGCACCTGCATTGAATGGAACAAAGATGATATTGATGCGCTGGGTTTTATGAAAATAGATGTGCTTGCATTAGGCATGCTTACCTGTATCCGCAAGGCTTTTGATATCGCAAAAGAAAATTACGGACTTGAGCTAACGCTGGCGAATATACCGCAGGATGATGCGGCGGTTTATGAAATGATATGCCATGCGGATACCATTGGGGTATTCCAGATAGAAAGCCGGGCACAACAAAGCATGCTGCCGAGGCTCAAGCCAGTATGCTTTTACGACCTTGTGATTGAAGTAGCTATTGTAAGGCCCGGGCCTATACAAGGCGATATGGTGCATCCTTACTTAAGAAGAAGGAATGGCGAAGAACCCATTGAGTATCCTTCAAAAGAATTGGAAGATATCCTGGGAAGAACTTTGGGTGTACCGTTGTTCCAGGAGCAGGCTATGAAAATAGCAATTATTGCAGCAGGCTTTACACCGACTGAAGCAGATGAATTGCGGCGAAGCATGGCCACCTTTAAAGCAAAAGGTATGGTAACAAAATTTCAGGAAAAACTTACGAAAGGAATGATGAAAAACGGATATAGCCTTGAATATGCCCAACGGGTTTTTAAGCAGTTGGAAGGCTTTGGTAGTTATGGTTTTCCTGAAAGCCATGCGGCCAGTTTTGCTTTACTGGTATATGTTTCTTCGTGGATTAAATGCTACTATCCTGATGTATTTGCATGTGCGTTGCTGAATAGTATGCCGATGGGTTTTTATCAGCCGGCACAAATAATTATTGATGCAAGGAAACATGAAGTAGAAGTAAAACCGGTAGATATCAATGATTCAATCTGGGATAATAAGTTGGAGCTATCCCCCTCTCTTAATGGAGAAGAATCAGACAACAAGATTGCATTGCGCCTTGGTTTCAGGCAAGTAAAAGGATTAAGGCAAGAGGATACCAATCTTCTTGTATCAAACAGAAAAAAAAGATACACCACTATTAATGAACTCCGCGATATTCAATTAACGGAGGCAGCGTTAGAGAAATTAGCGGATGCCGATGCATTCAGGTCCATTGGGCTTGACCGCCGGGAAGCATTGTGGGAAGTAAGCACCAAAGATCGCCCTGTTGCGCTTTTTACTGGTCAGCTTTCGCCGGAGGCAAAACAGGAAAAGCAGGTATCCCTTCCCGTGATGACTAAATCTGAACACGTGGTTTATGATTACGCCACTACTTCATTGTCTTTAAAAGCACACCCTGTAAGTTTTATAAGAGATAAGCTGGACCAGCTTCGTATTACGCCAACCCAACAATTGTGTAAAGGAAAAAACGGGGATTTTGTAAAAGTCGCAGGGCTTGTGCTCGTGAGGCAAAGGCCCGGAACTGCAGGAGGTATTTGTTTTATGACCATTGAAGATGAAACAGGATTCTCGAATCTTGTCATTTTTAAAAATTTGTTTGAAAAGTTTAGAAAAGAAATATTACAGTCGAAATTAATAATGGTAGAGGGCACCTTGCAAATTGAAGGCGAAGTAATCCATGTGATTGTAAGGCGTTGCCATAATTTTTAAAAACTATTGCGCCATCTTACTCCTTCACAAAATGAAAACGAATCGGTATTGACATTATCGCGTGCCGATGAAAAGTCCATTCCTACACATGTGCTGGCTAAAAGAAGCAAGGAAAAAATAGTTGTACAGGAAAAACTTTTTCCGGAAGCAAGGAATTTTAAATAAGGTCTTTGGAAAATATGCTTAAAGACAATGAACCAACATCTATTCATCACATTCAAAAGAAATCATCTTCAACTTTTAGAAGTGAAAATTTTTACCATTAATTATTTGGGTTCCATTAAAGTACAGTAAAAGAACAAATATCGAAGATTCTTATTTTTAACAAATAATCCAGCCAACCACGTATTTAGGATTTAGCTTCCCGGTATACCATTCTAACCTTTATAAAACCAACGAGGAATCCCAGCGCAAAAATTGTGATCATCGTTCCATCGCAGAGGAAAAAACAAACGCTCAATTATAATATTAACTTTGTCCAATATTTCTAAACCTCATTACCAAAATGAACTCAAAAACCATTATCTATTTACTCTTTAGTCTTTTATTTACCCCGCTGTTAAACTCAGCGCAGACACTAAGCTGCAGCGACCTGAAAAACGGCGTTTTTGTCTCCTTCTCCAGTGCCGACGGATCCAGTTCCACTTACACCCGAAATGGTGAAATGCAAAAAGAATTCAATGCGGCAACTCACGAGACAGCGATCTGGGATGTTGAGTGGGTGAGCGACTGCGCTTACTATCTAAAATATAATTCCGGAATGGAGGATCAGCCTAAACAGGTACAGGAATTATTAAAGAAACATAAGTTACTTTTCAAGATCCTCAGCGTCACAAACGATTACTATATTTTTCAGAGTTTCCTCGATAAAGATTCCAATCCTGTCCTTTCAACGGATACTCTTTGGATTAAACAGCTAACCAATGCCAAAAGGAAAGTAACTACCAATCCAAGGCTCGACAGCCTGATGGCATTGCGAAAAGCGGCATACAATTTCGCCGTTAGCAAATCCGCATTCTTGTATGTTTTCAGACCAGGGAAATTCAGTGAAAGTAAGATAGACTATATGCTCTTTTTGAATGATTCGCCCATCTGTGACATGGTGAACAAGGCATCTTATATCGTTCGTTTGGTCAAAGAAGGGCCAACAACATTCGTGGCCAAAGTAAGAAAGCAGGAGACTTCCGTCACGCTGGATATTAAATCTGGCCACAAATATTTCCTGCGCTGTGATTTGCCCTGGTCGATTACCCCTAAACCCAAGCTCACCGAAGTAACCAAAGAAGATGCTGAGCCTTATTTTGATCATATCAAATAGTCAATATTGAATCAAACATCTTGCTTTATTTAAAGAAAAAAAATAGAAATCTTGATTATATGTTGTTTTGCTTTAGTGCTTATCTTAATAGTTTTAATCAAACAGAGTTAATTTATAAACGTACAAGGAAACCCTTGCGCGAAATTGGGATTTTGTAAAAGTTGCGGGTCTGGTATTGGTAAGGCAAAGGCCTGGAACTGCAGGTGGTATTTGTTTTATGACCATTGAAGATGAAACAGGATTCTCGAATCTTGTCATTTTCGAAAGCTTGTTTGAAAAGTTTAGAAAAGAAATATTACAGTCGAAATTAATAATGGTAGAAGGCAAGTTGCAAATTGAAGGCGAAGTAATCCATGTGATTGTAAAGCGCTGTCATAATTTTTCAAAACTATTGCGTCATCTTACTCCTTCACAAAATGAAAACGAATCGGTATTGACCTTATCGCGGGCCGATGAAAAGTCTATTCCCACACATGTGTTGTCAAAAAGAAGCAAAGACAAGATAGTTACACAGGGAATCATTTTTCCGGAAGCAAGGAATTTTAAATAGGGTATTTCTGAAAAATTCCACCTAAGCGATTGACCACATCAATCCACCTATTCGTCATTTAAAAGAAACCTATCTTGCATCTTTCTGATTTTTCGGATTTCAATAAATTACCTATGGCACCCATCATTGTTCTTATCGCGCTGGCAGTTCTGATTGTCTTTTTCATACTATATAAAAAGCCCGGAAAAAAAGTGACGCTTTCTGATAATTTCAGGCAACTTTTAGCGCAGTATGTTTCTTATTACAATAAACTTGACGAAAAAAACAAAACTAGGTTTGAAGGAAAAGTAAAAGAATTTTTAGGATATATTTCTATTAATGGGGTAAATACCGATGTAACGGATCTTGATAAATTGCTAGTAGCTTCAAGTGCTGTGATTCCGATTTTTGGCTTTGATAAATGGAAATACTACAATCTCAAAATGGTACTCCTCTACCCTGCCACTTTCAACAAAAGCGAATTTCAGGTTCCGGGTTATGAGAAAAATACATTGGGTATGGTAGGAAACGGCCCGATGCAAAGAATGATGATTTTGTCAAAACCCGCCTTACATGCCGGTTTCGACGCCAAATCGTCAAAAGAAAATACAGGTATTCACGAGTTTGTTCATCTGCTTGATAAAGAAGATGGCGATGTGGACGGTCTTCCCGAAGCATTGCTGAATCGAAAATACAATAAACAATGGTTCGATCTCATCAGTGAAAACATTGAAATCATTATAAGCGGGCATTCAGATATTAATTATTACGGCGCTTCCAACAAGGCAGAATTCTTCGCAGTCACTTCTGAATATTTCTTTAACTCGCCGGAATTATTCAAACAACACCACCCGGAACTTTTCCATTTAATGTGCACCATATTTAATCAAAATCCTGTTGAACCCACTTTTAAAGAATAAGAATCTCTCTTAAAAGTTTGTTTACTGAGATAGCAATACTTTACATTCCTAACATTTCCTTTCATACATCGTTTGTATTTTTGCAAACTCAAATAAATTACTAATGGGCAAAATTAATATAGGGTTGGTTCAGATGAGTTGCACAGGCGACAAACAACAAAATCTTCAAAAAGCAACTGATAAAATAAGGGAAGCTGCCGCAAAAGGCGCACAAATTATTTGCCTGCAGGAATTGTTCACTTCGCTTTATTTCTGCGATGTAGAAGATTATGATAATTTCAGTCTGGCAGAAGCTATTCCCGGCCCTTCTACAGACGCGCTGAGCAAAGAGGCGGCTGAATTAAATGTGGTGATCATCGCTTCATTATTCGAAAAAAGAACGCAGGGAATTTATCACAATACCACCGCGGTCCTCGATGCTGACGGTGCTTACCTTGGTAAATATCGAAAGATGCATATCCCTGACGACCCGGCTTTTTACGAAAAATTCTATTTTACCCCTGGTGATTTAGGTTATAAGATTTTCAATACCAAATTTGCTAAAATCGGTGTGCTAATCTGTTGGGATCAATGGTATCCGGAAGCATCCAGGATTACTTCGTTAATGGGTGCCGAAATTTTGTTTTACCCAACAGCAATCGGATGGGCAGTTTCGCAAGATGAGGCTACTAATACTGAACAATACAATGCATGGCAAACCATTCAACGCAGCCACGCAGTGGCCAATGGAGTGCATGTGGTAAGCGTGAACCGCGTAGGCTTTGAGCAAGACGGCGCGATGAAATTCTGGGGCGGCTCATTTATTGCAAATCCGTTCGGAAGTATTTTATACCAGGCTTCACACGAAGATGAAGAGGTGGCGGTACATGAAATTGATACCAATAAAACAGACCAGTATAGAGTTCATTGGCCGTTCCTACGCGACAGAAGAATTGATTCGTACCAACCCATAACAAAACGTTTTATTGATGAAGGGGAATAATTGAACATGGTTGTTCATTCTTAATTCCGGATATAAATCAGACACTTTTAAATGAATTCAGAAATACAAACTCCACGGCAGCTTGGCTATTATTTTCCCGCCGAATTTGCACCGCATGAAGCCACATGGCTTAGCTGGCCGCACAAGGAAGCGTCATGGCCCGAAAAGATTCATACCATATTTCCTTATTATAGCCAGTTTGTAAAAGCGCTTGCACAAAGCGAAAAAGTACGGATCAATGTTTCTGACGAAACCATGAAAGTCTTTGCAATCAAGCATTTGCAACAAGCAGGTGCAGATTTAACTCAGGTCCAATTTTTCTTCAATCCGACGAATGATGCATGGTGCCGCGACCACGGGCCCGCATTTTTAATCAACCCGAAAGCAGCACAGAAAAAAATAATTGTTGACTGGGGTTATAACGCATGGGGAAATAAGTATCCACCGTTTGATCTTGATGACAATATTCCAACCTTAATTGCAAAGCATTTTGATCTGCCTGTTTTTTATCCAGGTATCGTGATGGAAGGCGGCTCAGTAGATTTTAATGGCAACGGCACACTCATTACATCAACCACTTGTTTGCTCAACGAAAACAGGAACCCTCACCTAAACCGTGACCAGGTTGAAAATTATCTTAGGGATTATTATGGTGTTGATCAGATACTTTGGGTTAGCGAAGGCATTGTAGGTGATGACACCGATGGGCACATTGATGATACGGTTCGGTTTATAAATGAGGACACTGTTGTTACTGTGATTGAAGAAAATAAAAACGACGAAAACTATGATCTCCTGCAAAAGAACCTCTCTGAATTAAAAAAGATGCGCCTGACTAGCGGAAAGCAACTGAATATTATTGAACTTCCCATGCCTGTTAAACTTATGTATGAAGATCAACGCCTGCCGGCCTCGTATGCCAATTTCTATATTGCCAATCAATCGGTAATTGTCCCTACTTATAGATGCGATATTGATGATAAAGCGATGCGGATCATAGAAACATGTTTCCCCGACCGAAAAGTTATCGGCATTGATTCCACTGAAATTATTTGGGGGCTGGGGAGTTTCCATTGCCTAAGCCAGCAGGAACCAGCGGTGTAGCCCTTTTTTTAAGAAAGATAACAACAACTGTTTGGTGCTATCTTTTATCCTGTCAAAAAATAAAACATCAAAAACTTTTTCTTCGAAAGCGACGTACTTTTAGGAAAATATTTTTTGTATGAAAAAGTTAGTTTATGGAATGACCTTATCCGTTCCGGCTTTTCTTTTATGGTTCTGCACTTCTTCCACCACGGCAAAAGCGAACAATACAAAGAAAGATGCAACTTCATCTGCAATTAAAGATGATCATAAAAATATAGCTGTATTAGAATTATTCACCTCGCAAGGCTGCTCCAGTTGCCCACCCGCAGATAAATTGATAGGCAGTTATTCTTCTCAGGAACATGTAATCCCTCTTTCGTTTCATGTTGATTACTGGGATAGGCTGGGCTGGAAAGATCCGTTTAGTTCAAAAGATTATAGTGACAGGCAACGCATTTATGCATCGGCGTTAAAATCCGATGTATA
Source organism: Hanamia sp. (assembly GCA_036509585.1). Lineage (GTDB taxonomy): Bacteria > Bacteroidota > Bacteroidia > Chitinophagales > Chitinophagaceae > Ginsengibacter. Next base: position 31,731 of record DATCFI010000153.1, read on the forward strand.
TACGCCGCAACTCGTTATAAATGGAACGGTGGAAATGATAGGCAGCGATGCTAATAAACTTACCGTCGCGTTAAAAAGCATTTTTGCTGAAACGCCCGATGCGAGCTTATCCATCAGGAAAGTCGAGGAGCACTACGGAAAAATAAATATCAGTTTTGATGTTTCGGGACAGATCAATAATGCTCTTTTGAATATCGCGGTATTGGAAAATAAAACTACAACACCGGTAAAGGCAGGCGAAAACGGTGGCGCAATACTTACCGATTATAACATAGTCAGGGATTTTAAAACAATCGATCAATTTAACGAAGGAGAAAACAATCTCTCCATAGACCTGCCGGTTTCCTTAGATCAAAAAAACCGAACGCTGGTTGTATTCATCCAACAATCGCATAGCCATAAAATTATTGCGGCTGATAAAATTGAATTTTGAGTTTGCAGTAAGCAACAAATAGCCCTGACTTTTATTTTCATTCCTTATTTCTGTAAAGTCGCTTTTTCAAATTTCCCAATACAGGCAATACATCAGGTGTCAGATCAAAATAAATAACAGAGCCGCCATAGAGCGCCATAAACACTATGCTCCTCACCACCATCGCCCAGAATCCGTGCATGGAATGAAACCCGTAATAGCAAATGATATAGCTTAACACAGCGAAGATAATCGCATAAACCGTTTTCATACTAAAAGGATGCATGTTAAATTTTCTTTCCAAAAAAATAATGCGGATCGTATTATAAACCGACAAAGAAATAAGCGTTGAATACCCGGCGCCGATGATTCCGTAGTGTTTCACTAAAAAATAATTTAACGGCACTGCCAGCGTTAGCAACACCATTCCGCTTATAAATTCAAACCGCCAAAAAGTAGAGGTACCGATAATCTGCGAATTAACGCCTGTCCCTAAATCAACCACTCTTGCTAATCCGAGAAAGAAAAAGATCCATTGGGATTGAAGATATTCCGGCTTCAATTTAAAGGTGTGGACCGCATCAACATAATTGAGCCACACCAATAAAAAAATCCCCAAAGAAGCAATCAGTAAGTTGATGCCCGAACGCTGATAAATTAAATTGATCTTTTCGTAATCTTTGTCTTTCCAGGCCTTCGACAAAACAGGTATGGATGCAGCAACAGCACCCCTTTGAGGGGCCTGTACCAGGCCGGACACTACAAATCCCAACATAAAAATTCCGACAGGTCCGGTTCCCATGAGCGACATGATTATTATCTGATCTATAAACATGGCAATCGTATAAATGGTGCTCCCAACATAAATGAGCGAAGCCATCGAAAGCATTTTTTTATAAAACTTTTTCGTAACGCGGCTAATGGTAAACGTTATATAGAACTCCTTCTTCCAGACAAGGTAAATTAGAAGGACCAATGCCACGATACCGTAACTAAACGCATACATTTTAATAAAAGCGTCAAAACCACTGATCCATTTAAATGTCACCAAAAAAATAAGTACCAGCGTAATGATCCTAAAAAAGAGTTCGCGCAGGAAAGTGGTAAAGATGGATTTGCGAATGTTCCAGGCAAAAACTTCAAACATTGAAAAAAGAAGCAACGAAAAACCAAAAGGAAAAACCCAGAAATAATATTTTACAAAATCAGGAGAATTACCGCCAAACTTGCGAATAACAAGATCTTTGAATACAATCCCTGCAAGAATCACACAACAGAATCCGATGATGCTTATCAGCAGCGTCCAGGTCAAAAGATCATTCTTCTTTTTGGGAAGATTGTCGTTATAATAAGGGTAGAATTTATAAACCACCGCGACCGTTCCGAGATTGGCAAAAGCAAACATAATATTACCTACAGAAATAAAAATACCGGTCAACCCATATTCAGATGGGGTAAATACAGAACCTTGCCTGGTAAAAAGATAGGTGCTGACAAAACCGATGAGAAATCCGCCGTAAACAAAAACCGTAGAAATAATACTTTGCTTCCTTACCTGCGACATATTAATATTTGAGCGGCTAAATTAGGGTAAAAAATTTGCCGCGAGGATTTGTTGATTTTGAAATTTTTCGCCGCGGTGTCCATCTATCCTCAACAGTCATATCCGGCGCAGATAGTTATACTGCGTAAGGGGTAAATTAGTGAGTTTTTTTTCTTCTCCGAAACTCGTGTCTCACGAGTTTTTCTTTGTCTACCCTGTCTTTATTAAAAGAAGGACAACTCGTGAGACACGAGTTTGGATTTTTTTTTCAACCGAAGCCGCGCAAAAGAAACAAAGTCATTTACGTTTTTGCTCCTTACACACTGGAAATAGGAAGATTTAATTATTTCTGTTGACGAGATAGATAAGAAACCCACCTTTTTGTTGCTTTACTAGCCATGAGCTAAAAGAAAATTTGCATGACAAAAACAATATCGTAATATTGCAATATTAAATTAAAGTTATGGGCGCAACGAAGACAGAACATTTTACTGAGAAACAAAATTTCATTGCCACACTGGCTAAAGCCCTGGGCCATCCGGCAAGAATTGCCATCATGGAATATCTAATGAAGGTGGATACGTGTATTTGCGGCGACATTGTAAATGAACTTCCGCTTGCACAGCCCACTATATCCCAGCATCTGAAAGAACTTAAGAATGCCGGGCTGATAAAAGGAAGCGTTGAGGGAAACGCCATTTGTTATTGCATTGATGAGAAGACAATTCAAAAGCTGCAAGATTATTTCAGCAAAATTTCCGAGGGAATAAAGAAGAAAACCAATTGTTGTTAATTATAAAAAAAGAAAAATGCAAAATTCAGAACAACTTAAAGACTTAGTAAAACAGAAGTATAGCGAAATCGCGTTACAGGACAAAGAAACCAATCAATCTTCGTGCTGCGGCGCGGGTGGTTGCTCTACTGAAGTCTATAATATTATGAGCGACAGCTACGATGAATTACAGGGCTACAACCCTGATGCAGACTTAGGTTTAGGCTGCGGCTTACCCACACAATTTGCAAGGATTAAGAAAGGCGATACCGTAATTGACCTGGGCAGCGGGGCAGGTAATGATTGTTTCGTTGCCAGAGCAGAAACTGGGGAAGATGGTAAAGTAATCGGTATTGATTTTACACCGGCGATGATTGAAAAAGCAAGAATCAACGCGAAAAAATTAAATTATTTTAATGTGGAGTTCCGGCAGAGCGACATTGAAAAAATGCCTGTGTCGGCTAATACCGCGGATGTGATTGTAAGCAACTGCGTATTAAACCTGGTGCCTGATAAAAACGAAGTGTTTAAAGAAATATTCCGGGTGCTAAAACCAGGTGGTCATTTCAGTATTTCAGACGTAGTGTTGGTTGGCGAGCTTCCCGAGTCGTTGCGCAAAGATGCTGAAATGTATGCTGGCTGTGTGTCAGGCGCTATACAAAAAGAAGTGTACATGGAACTCATTAAGGCAAACGGTTTTAGCAACATCACTTTACAAAAAGAAAAGCCTATCAATGTTCCTGACGATATTTTAAGAAATTATTTGAATGAAAAACAATTAGCAGAATTTAAAGCCGGTAACACGGGCATATTTAGTATCACGGTTTATGCAGAAAAGCCCAAATCTTCTTGCTGTGGCCCCGACTGCTGCAATTAAGATTAAAAACATTCCAAATTAAATAAGCGAAAAGAATTTTGATAATAAATGAAAACAATATTAGTACTATGCACGGGCAATAGTTGCAGAAGTCAAATTTCAGAAGGCTACTTAAAATATTTTGCGAAAGAAAAAGCAGAAGTTTACAGCGCAGGAATAGAAATACACGGAGTAAATCCAAGGGCAATTGAAACTATGAAAGAAGATGGCATTGATATTTCACATCATACTTCAAACAACATTGATGAATATCGTAACATTAATTTTGACTTTGTAATTACTGTTTGCGACAATGCAAAAGAACGTTGCCCTTTCCTTCCAACAACTGCAAAAACATTTCATCATAACTTTTCTGACCCCGCAAAAGCAACAGGAACCGAAGAAGAAATAAAAGAACAGTTCAGGCAGGTGCGTGAACAAATCAAAGTATTCTGTAACAAGTTTATAGCCGACAATGCATAGCGCCTTGGCTTTCGTTATGACATTATGAAATGCACCCTTAACAACGGCATAAAACAAGAAAATGTATTAAAAGTTGTTTTACTGAAAGATTAATTCCTTTTAACAATGAGTTCAATATTCTTGTCATAATTAAATCCCTTTAGTTGAAACTCATATTCGTTCCAGCACAAGGAATCAAAATTTTCCACTGTAGGATCCTCGTCCTTTCCATGCACAGAAAGTAATATTTGTCCCACTGCATTATCTTTAGTAAGGTTTATGTAAGCCGTTGCTTTTGTAGGCCCGGCAACCATGGAGTGCTTATGAGAAAAAGAAGTTAATAAAATGGAAAGGCCATCAACAAAAGACGCTTCTTCATTAATAATCAATTTGAAAATATCACCGTATTCTAAGCTCATATCTATTATTGTAATTATTAATTGGAGCATAATTTAGTGATATGCTAAGATTTTATTTTGTATATTTGTGTATGCAAAAAAAGAGAGGTTCAAAAGATAGCCAGGAGACCAAACGGCTTTTAGTTGTTTCGTATTTAAAATCAAAAAAAGGAACGCACCAACAGTCGGCAGACTTATTTAAGTTATCGAAAAGTGCTGTTGACAAGATTTGGACACGCTATAAGCAAAAAGGGCTTAGGGGTTTAGGGGCAAAAAAACGCGGCGTCCAAGGTGGTAAAAAAATCAA
>DATCFI010000154.1:0-13178 GCA_036509585.1 Hanamia sp.
TTAGTGGGTTTAGATGTAAGCATTTAAAAAAACGTTTCAAAAATTATTCAGCTTTTAAAATTTCAAGAATATTAAAAAGGCTAAGGGTGATTGGATTGATAAAAAAAATTGGAACTACCTACAAATATTACATTACAACACCAAGGTCATCAGCTTAAACAGTATGCAAGCAAAGACAGTTGAACTGGAAAAAACATCTTCAAAAATGACTTTAAGTGAAGTATTTGCCGAAAGAAAAGGCTCATACCTAAATGAGTTTACTTTGTTCCTTGCGCACTTCAATTCAATTCCAAATTTCATCAATGAAATAAATATTGACTGCAAGAAAGCAAACAAGTGGTTTCTTGAAAATTACAAAAGTGAAATCAAGCATTTATACTTTGACAAGCGGTATTACAACGGCAGCAAGCAAGCCGAACTGGATGACATCTTTTACATTTTGTACGACGACCTGATTGTAGATTTTGACACGAACTGTTCAACAGTAAGATTTCTTTTTCGCAAAACCGACACTGTAAAAATAGAAAAGGTAATTGCAGAGATAAAGAAATTTAAAGTAAAGAGTGGAAAAAGAAAACCACTCATCTCCCTTTTAATAAATACTTCTCACGGCATTGATACAAAGGCATTGGAAATTGCTAAACCGAAATTAAATATTGAGGATAATTACAATGATGATTTCAAAGATATTCATCAAACCATTTACAGGCGGCTTTCAAAGAAAAACGATAAAGGTTTGGTTTTGCTTCATGGCAAACCAGGAACAGGCAAAACATCATACATCCGTTACCTGATTTGTTCACTTAAAAAAAGTGTAATCTTTTTACCGCCAAACATGGCAAGTGCAATCACTAATCCCGACTTGATTTCAGTTCTCATTGACAATCCCAACTCTATTTTTGTAATTGAAGATGCGGAGAACATTGTAGTTGACAGAGAGAAAGACGGACACTCCCCTGTTTCTGCTTTGCTGAATATTTCTGACGGTTTACTGTCTGACTGTTTAAATATTCAAGTTATTTGTTCCTTCAATACGGATATTTCAAAAGTTGATAGTGCCTTAATGAGAAAAGGAAGATTGATTGCTAAATATGAGTTCAAAGAATTGGAAATTGCGAAAGCAAAATTGCTTTCGCAAAAGTTGGGTTTCAAAACCACTCTAAATTCTCCTATGACACTTACAGCAATTTACAATCAAGACGAAAAAGAATTTCAGCACATCAAAAAAAATAATCCGATTGGATTTAAAGCATAAAGTAATTCAGAGATGAAAAATAATTTTACAGCAATAGATTTTGAAACAGCACATGGCAAGCGTTGGAGCATTTGCCAAGTGGGATTAGTGAGAGTAGAAAACGGAATTACAACAGAGCAACTTTCTGTTTTGGTAAAACCGCCAAACAATTTTTACTGGGACAGATTCATTGACATTCACGGTATCACATCCGAACGGACAGCAACAGCACAAACCTTTGACAAGGGTTTGGAAACAGATTGAACCATTTATTAAAAACCAAAATCTTGTTGCACACAACGGATTTTCTTTTGACTTTCATTGCCTCAATCAAACATTGGAATATTACGACATTGAACCACCGCAATACACAGGACATTACACTTACAGAATATTTGGGGAAAACTTAGCTTCGCTTTGTCAGGAATATAAAATTCCTTTGAACCACCACGATGCTTTGAGTGATGCAATTGCTTGTGCAGAGCTTTATCAATTACACTTAAACAATACGAATTAAATTATGGAAACCGAAAAAACATTTTCAATAAACGCCAAGACATGCACCTTAAAATATAACTCACAGGAAAGCAAGGGAACTATTTTTGGCAACGGAATTAAATATGTAATTCCAATTTATCAGCGTCCATATTCATGGACTGATGAACAGATAAGAAAATTTCTCTCCGATATTTTTTTATCCTATTGGGGAAATGAAGGCGATGTAATTGAAGACCCAATGTTTATTGGAACAATGCAACTTTCAGTAAAAAATAATCACAGCGTGCAAGACATAATTGATGGTCAACAGCGATTGACTACATTTTTAATTCTTCTCAAAGTTTTAAAGCAAAAGTTTCCAAATAGTGAAGAACTAAAGTCAGTATCATTGGACTGGTTAAGCACAAGAGTCAGCAACGGACAACAGCAGGAATACTTATCTCAAGTTATACAAGCCGATTTAACTTTCAATGATGAAACATTGAACCCTTATCTTAAAAATGCTTCTCTCATAAATCAAATAATTGAAGAAGAAACGAAAGGAGAAAATGTTAGTCAAATAAATTTTGAAGTTGAAAGATTTGTAAAATATCTTTTGAGCAATGTTTACTTTGTTGTTATTGAAACAAAAGCATTGCTTTCTAAAACCATTCAAATATTTAAGACAATAAATACAACAGGACTTGACTTAAATGGTGGTGACATTTTCAAAATAAATATGTTTGATTATTTGAGAGCCAAGAAAGGAAAAGATGAACAAGCATTTGAGGAAATTAGTAAGCTCTATGAAACGATTGATGAGAAAAATAAACAAGCAAAGTATGATGTAACGAATATCAATGAAATATTAAGCATTTACCAATACATCCTTATTGCGAAAAATAATTTACCAGTAGTTCTTTATGGCTATGGAACGGATACTTTCTATGAAAAATTATTTGATACAATTTTCAATAAGCCACAGGAACATTTCAAAAATAATATAAGCAATTTAGACCTTTCACTTGAGGAAATTCTTAGAGTTATTGAGGCAAGATATGAGTGGGAAAATAAATGGTATGAGAGTGCAGAAGATATGTGTTGCTATGAACTTATCAGGCATTCAAGATATGGTCGATTTGCCGACAATTTGCCGACAATTTTTATTTTTGCAAATCCTAATGCAAACAGGTTTGACTTTATAAAAAAATTGGCGAAACTATACTTCATCTACAGCGTTCGTTTTATGAAATCCATTTATGAGATTCGAGATTTCAGTTACAAACTTATTCAGGAAATAATATCAAAATCACCTGATGAAGTAATGCAGATTATCAATAATAAAATCGGAAACGCGGGGACTCATAATCAAGGATATTACAATCTTAATTATTTTTTGACCGAGAATATAACAGAAAATTATTTAAGAAAAAAACTAATATGCCTACTTTCTGCTATGCTTGAAGAAGATTTTACGATTAGTGAAGAAAAAGAAATTATTTCTTTAAGAGAAAAACTTTTCAGAACTAAAATTGATATTGAACATATTCAATCATTTGGAGAGAAAGAAGAAATTCCAATAGAATGGGGAGATGAAATTAACTCTATAGGAAACCTAATGGTTTTAGAAGAAAGTTTAAATCGCTCAATTCAACATAAACCTTATTCAACAAAAATTATCAGATACCCAACAAGTATTTTTGAAGTTGTAAGAAATCAGATAAGTAATTTTCCTTTTTGGGATTTAGCAAATTGTAAAATCCGTAAGCAAAAAGAAACTCAAAAACTTTTGAACTATATTTTTAATTAATGTCAAAGCGAGATTACATATCAAGATACCTGCTGATTCTGAAAAAGCTGAAAGCAAAACCCTACTCCACTTACGAGGAGTTGCAAGATTACATTGACAATCAGTTTGACTATTTGCAAATGCAAGACGACACTTTGAACATTGGTTTTTCAAAGCGGACTTTGCAAAGAGATATTCGTGAGATACGAAACACTTTTGGAATTGACATTGAATATTCAACAAAGAACAAAGGATATTTTATTTCACAAAACGAGATGGAGAACATGAACTTTCAGAGAATGATTGAGGCATTTGATATGTTCAACTCATTAAATCTTGCACAAGACCTGACACCGTTTATTCATTTGGAAAAACGCAGACCGCAGGGTACAGAAAATTTATACGGCATACTTCACTCAATCAAAAACAAATTTCAAATCAAATTTTCTTATCAGAAATTTTGGGAAGATGAAATTAGCAAGCGGACAGTTGAACCTTATGCTTTGAAAGAGTTTAAGAACCGTTGGTATATTTTGGCTAAGGACAGCAAAGACAATAACATTAAAAGTTTTGCACTTGACCGCTTGACAAATCTTGAAATCACAAACAGGGCTTTTGAATTTCCCAAGACATACAACATTGAAGAAAGTTATCGCTACTGTTTTGGAATCATCAGTCCAATCGATGAAGAACCACAGGAAATAATTTTATCGTTTGACCCATTCCAAGGAAAATATATCAAGACCTTACCGCTTCACGACACACAGCAAGTTTTGGTTGACAACGAAGACGAGTTGCAGATTAAATTAAAGTTGTGTGTTACGCATGACTTGATAATGGAATTGCTTTCCTTTGGGGACAACATGAAAGTTTTACAGCCGAAATCATTAGTGGACGAAATAAAAGCAGCACATCAAAAAGCATACAAGCAATACTAACAGCCAACTCACAGGTGTAAGCACATTTGCAATTCGCACAAGCCAACGCTCAGACCAAAAATTGCAAAAGAACTTCCACCTTTCCAACGCAGACAAAATTAAATTAAAAAAAATCTCCTTCTCTTCTGAAAATAAAAAATACACAACCGCACAAACCGACACGACAAGGACAATGGAACGTAATATTGACAATGGTTTGCATAGACGGACGACAAGAACCACTGGCTATAGTCGAGTAAGGATATAGCTACACAGTTTTGCGACCTGCTCCTCCGTCACAGAAAAGTACATGAAGCCTACCATGCATTTTGAGCATAAGCCTGCCGAAGTGATGATGGTGGACTTTGCAGGTGATAATTTGAGCTATGTGGATAAGGCAAGCGGAGAGGTTATCAATTGCCCCGTTTTTATATCGGTGTTGCCTTATAGCGGGTATGGTCAGCAAGTATCATTTGCTTATGGTTGCTTTATTAATGTAAATTGAGGATAAAAATTATCGTAGTATTTTTCTGTCATATTCAGCGATAGCTCTCAACAACGGAAGCGGATCTATAAATTTCCCATTTTCTTTTATTGCAAAATGCAAATGCGGCGCAGTCACTGCGCCTGAAGCTCCACTAATGGCTATACCGTCCCCTCCGAATACTAAATCGCCAGGGTTAAATAAAAATTTACTTAAATGGCAATAGATACTTTCAATTCCATTTCCATGCTGAATAACTATGTAATTTCCTGCTCTTGCGTCATAATCTTCCTTTACAATAATTCCATTAGCAATTGTATTTACCATTTCATAGTCAGCTCTTAAATCTATTCCTGCATGTAATGTTTCATTATGTAGAATAGGATGAAAGCGCTCTCCAAAATCTGATGTTACATAAAGCTTTTCATTTAATGGAGGAGAAACAATTTCAGTAGGTGTCAAATCTAATTGCTTATTGTAATTATCATCATTTTGAGTACCTATTAATTGACTGCTATCAATTGGTGTAACCAATAAGCCAGCAACAATTATAGTTTTATCAGGTTTCATTGGAGAGATAATTTTTCTGCCTGTCGGAGAAATCGTGATAATTTGAGAGAAAGCTACATTTGTTTTTATATTAGTTATAAATATTAATATAGTTATTAGATATTTTAACATAAATTTGATATTTATAGCTAAAAGTAATAAATTTATCAAAAAAATTAGAATTATGAACTTTTCAATCAATGAACTCCCTGAAAAACAATTAGAGTTAATCGGGCTTTCTAAAAAGGATATTTTAAATATGCCTCCCCGGACATTCAATGCATTGATGTCAGGTAACAGAACTTCCCTTATCCGTTTTAATAAAATAAATGTTCCGGGATTCGAAGGTGGTTCATTGGATGCAAAGCTTTCACTTGACAGAAGGCCGGATGGTAGCGTAGCTATCCGTTTTCATCCTATCAATCAAATGCCGAAAAATACTTTCAATCTTTCAAAAGATGAAATAGGGAAATTAAATTCTGGTATCAATTTCATTGAGAAAAAATTACCAAATGGCAAGGATCATCTAATTGGCATTGATAAACAAACAAACGAATTTATCGCTATTGCTAAAGATTCTATAGAAGCACCGAAAAAAATTAATGGTGTTGAATTAACCGGTGATCAGGTGAAGGATTTTAAAGAAGGTAAGGATATAAAAGTAGGAGGAGAAAAATTCAGATTAAATCCTAATGATGAATTAGGCGTAAGCGGAGGAAGTAAAAATTCAATGGTTTCAAATCTTGAATTTAAACATTCTAAATATAACTCTTCTGAGTTATTACTTGACCTGGCTCTTTTAACGTCAGGCGCAGGATCCATTTTTATGATTGGGCATTTGGCAGATTTACTAATTCATACATCAGCAGCAACACTTAAGGGGAAAAAAGATAATAGTATCAGTCAATTAGTCAACGAAAATAAAACACTTCGTGATGCTCTTGCAAAAGCTTCGCCTGAGATTGCCCACAAATTTGAAAAAGGAGAATTTGTAACACCAAAAGAATTAAAACAAATGGTTGAAAACCATTTAGACCGCCATGTAGAGATTGGTGCCCTAAATGATTTGGAATTTAAGGCTGGTTATCCAACAGGTATAAATGCAAGGGTTATAGACGAGGATAAAACAGAAGAAGTAAAACAAGAGCAGGATATTAAAATTACACCCGGTAAAAGTGGAAAGGAAGCAAAAGAAGAACGTGGAGATAAAACTGAAGTTATTAAAGAGCAACCGAAGAAAAAATTCTCCATTAAAATGTAAACCTAAAAATTATTCAATTCGAAATTTAAAATTATGCTGTTCCCTTTAAGTTTTGCAATAGCATTTTCCTTAGGCATAATAGGATACGCATTCATTTATTGCGTAGAAAAGAATGTAAAAGTATTTACTGATTTACTGTCTCCAAAAACAAATTTCTCCAAAAAAAATCTATACATGATTACCGCAATTAACCTGTGTTATTGTGGCCTGGGATGCACTTTGATGTTTTTAGATATTTTAAATTTTTAAATTTTTTTTATGCAAAGTCCGCTTGTCCCTGCTGATGGTATTGATGCAAAGGTTAAACCTGAAAAAATATATGCTACTGTCATTTTTATGCCCCAATTTTTTTTCGCTTTCTTAATTGCAGCATTCGCTATTAATTTTAATATCTCTTTATTTCTTTTTATATCAGTCTTTTTCGTGCTTTTAGGTATATATAAATACTTTTTAGTTCTATCCTTTACTTATTATCTCACAGACCAACAGTTGATAATTGAAAAAGGCGTATTTACCAGGAGGGTTAACTATCTCGAATTATACAGAATCAAGGATATTCTTGTTAATCAGCCGTTTTGGATGAAGACTATCGGATTAATGAATATCACTTTACTTTCCTTCGACAGTTCAGAATCTTTATTGATTTTAAAAGGAATTAAAATTTCTGCTTTGCCGCAATCAATCCGTAACCATGTTCAGGAATGTCGCCAAAGAAACAAAGTTCTAACAGTTGATAATTGATTAGCCTCATGGAAAATCTGAATACATCATTTTATAAACCAACAAAATTCAAAGCAAATGAAAAAGGTATTGAGAATTATCAAACAGGAAAAAAAGAAACCATCGCCTATAAAAATATATTCCAGCCAAGTCTCTACGATGCAGAATTGGATAACAAAGCCGGATCCAGACAAATATGGCGAAAAGAAAATTCAAACGGATCCCTGGCTCCTAAATTAGAAAAGGGTGAGTTCGCGGTTGTAGAGCGGAAATACTCCGAGGTAGGCATGTTCGAATTTACAACAAGGGATAATAATAAGATCAATAGCACTGCTGATGTGGCATTTATATTTCGTCAGTTAGAGAGCGAGGCCGTTGAGCATGCTTTTGCTGTTTATGTGGATAAAGATAAAACCCCTTCCGTACAATGGTTGAGTATGGGCGGAATCAATGCGACAATAATAGATCCCCGGATAATGATTGATGCCGCACAAAGATTAAAAGCCAAAGAAATTTACCTGGTACATAACCACCCATCCGGTAGTTTAACGCCATCAAGGGCAGATATAAATATTGTTGAAAAACTGAAAAAGGGGTTTGAACCGATGGGCATTTTTGTAAATGCAATTATCATTAACCTTAACAGTGGCAATTATTTACAATTTGATGAAAAAGGAAGTACGGTTGAAGGACAAGGATTTACTTCATCTGATTTTGAAAGAGAGGAAAGAGCAGGCGTATTTTCTTTTAATAAACAAGCCTTCTTACAATCACATATAAATAATAAAGTACAGTCACCATTGGACGCTGCCCGGTTTCTTTCACAACAAAAGTTTAGCTCAGGTGCAAAGGCCGGTTACCTGTTACTTACCATGAAGAATGAAATCGTAGGTAATTTTTTTGCTACACAAAACACAAGAAACAAGGCCTATAAAGAAGTTGCAGGCCTCGTGTCTAAATTCGGCGGGGTGAATGTAATAGCCTATACTAACAAAGCTGATATAAATTTTTATCAGGAATTGAAGGCAGATCTTGTAAACCTGGAAATAAACCTTCATGATGTAATAGAATGCGAAAGCAGTGCATTTGTTTGTCAAACTTTTGACAAATACAAATCACTTGCACAGGAGGGATTACTATATGAAACAGAAACAAATTATATAACCAATAAATCAAAAATCATGCAAACACAAAACACACTCAGCGAAGCAAACCTTACCAATCAAGGTGAGGAATTAAGTAACAATGAAGAAACCTATCTTCAAAAGAATTTAGATTATATAAATAATCAAATCAAGTACCTCGGGTTTGGTGATAGTTTTAATGAGGCGCTTAAGGAGGTGATGAAATCAGGAAATGATAAAATTGATTTTCCAATTTCCAAAGAATTCATTTCTCCCGGCTCATCAGAAAAATCTAAACCGGTTGATTTTACGCTTCATTTTAATAAGGGCAAAGAAAGCAATATGTACTTTTTAAACAGCTACTCAGCCCAATTAAAAAGCTCTGCATCTGAAGTTAATCAGGAACAAAAATTTTATTTGAACAAAGGCAAAGGTTTTACAGCAAAAGAAGCATTCAACCTACTTTCCGACAGAGCGGTAAATAAAGACCTCACCAACAAAGAAGGTGTAACCTATAACGCCTGGGTAAAACTAAAACCTTCAGAAAATAATGAATCAAAAGGAAACAGGGATTTTCACATTTTCAATGAAAATTACGGATTCGATCTGAAAGCAACTTTGTCAAAATATCCTATCAAAGAAATGGAAACACCTGAGGCAGAAGACAAATTAATAAACTCTTTAAAAAAGGGAAACATGCAGGCAGTTACATTTTCTGAAAGTGATATTGATACGAAGAAATTAATCGAGGCCAATCCTCAATATAAAAATATTAACGTCTACAATGAAGGTGGTAAAAAACAATTCATTCCTCAAGGCCAATCTGAAACACAAAAAAGGAGTAACCAGGAACCCGTGCAGGAAGCAGTTATGGAAGAAAGGAAATCCGCAGGAATCAAAAGGTAAACTTCATGTATGCATAATCGTTACAAACAGGATTTTATAATAAAAAAATTAATCTTCCGTCATGAAAGTAATCATTACAGAGAAACCATCAGTTGCAAGAGAAATAGCGGATGTACTAAACATCAGTATTAAACATGATGGCTATCTCAGCAATCAGGAGTATGCTATTACCTGGGCTTTCGGACATTTAATTTAATTATGCCCGCCAGAGGTTTATGGATGGAAAGAATGGACAAAAGAAAATTTGCCTATGCTTCCTTCATCATTTAAAATACAACCTGCACAAAGATGGGATGCAACCAATAAACAATTCGTAAAAGACATGGGCATTCAAAAACAATTATCTGTTATTGATGATTTATTTTCTGAATGCTCGGAAATCATTGTTGCAACAGATGCAGGCCGTGAGGGAGAATTAATTTTCAGGCTTATCTATCAGCATTTGCATTGCACAAAACCCTTTAAGAGGCTTTGGGTTTCTTCACTTACTAAAAAAGCTATTGAACAGGGATTTAGAGAACTTAAAAATGGGAGTGCTTATGATAACCTTTATCAATCCGCACGATGCAGAAGTGAAGCAGATTGGTTGGTAGGTATGAATGCAAGCCGGGCGCTGACTATTGGTGCAGCTTTCCTCAGCCGGTTTTCATTAGGAAGAGTTCAAACACCCACCCTGGCTATACTATGCAACCGATTCAACGAAAATAAAAATTTTGTTCCCGAACCCTATTACAATTTCCGCATAACTCTTGAAAAACAAGGACAGAAATTCACCGCCACAAGCGAAAATTATACCAACAAAGAAACAGCCGTAACTGCTTTCGGCATTGTACAAAAGGCTGAGAAAGCCACAGTAACTTCTGTAGAGAAAAAAGATAAAACTGAAAATGCACCCTTGTTATATGATTTGACTACCCTGCAAAGAGATGCCAATAAATACTATGAATTTTCTGCGGACGACACCCTTAAATTAGCCCAATCGCTTTATGAGAAAAAGTTGATCACTTATCCACGTACAGGTTCCAGTTATATATCTGAGGATATTTTTTAAAAAATTCCTGAACTGTTAGAGGTAGCCCAAAAGGATAGAACCTTTGGCACGTTAGCTGCTGACTTAAAAAATAAAACTTTAAACAAGCGAAGCGTTGACGGCGATAAGGTTACAGACCATCATGCACTTTTAATAACTGAAAACTATGCAGAAAACTTAGGGGAAAAAGAAAATAAGATTTATCAGCTTATTCTCTGCAGAATGATTGAAGCATTTTCCGCTCCTTGTATCAAAGCGGTAACCACCATTAAACTCGATTGTTCAGGTGAACAATTCAAAGTTTTTGGAAGTACTATTAAAGATGGCTGTTGGGGATGGAGAGCAGTCAAACAAGTTGCGAAGATTAATGAAGTTGAGGAGAATGATTCCGAAGAAGAAACACAACTTTTTCCAAAACTAATCCCTCATGAAACAATACAAAAGGTCTCTGCAGAGTTTCTTTCTAAAATGACCAGGCCAAAACCGCTTCATACAGAAGGATCCTTGCTTCTGGCTATGGAGACCTGTGGCAAAGATATTGAGGAAGAAACTGTTAGAGAAGCACTAAAAGAATGCGGCCTTGGAACACCGGCAACAAGAGCCGGTATCATCGAAACCTTAATCAAACGGAACTATATTGAGAGGCAGAAGAAGCACCTTATACCCACTCCCAAAGGTTTGGCCGTTTATTCTTTATTAAAGGATAAAACAATTGCCTCAGCAGAGTTAACTGGCATTTGGGAAAATCGCCTGGAACAAATCAGCAGAGGCAAACAAGATCCCGAATTGTTTATGAAAGATATTTATGATTATACGAAACTGATAACTGTAGATGTCATGAAAATTGGAGGATCTCTCAAAGGCACCGATTTAAGTGAAACTAACATTGCCGGTATTAAGTGCCCTAAATGTAAAAAAGGAGAATTGAGAAAAGCTGAAAAGAATTATTACTGCAGCAACTATCCTAAAAAAAATGGGGATGGCATACCCACGCAGGGTTGCACATTTACAATCTGGACATTAGTTGCCGGGAAAAAAATAACTGAAAATACGGTACGCCAGATTGCTGAAAAAGGGAAATCATCTTTGGTCAAAGGTTTTAAAAGTAAGGCGGGGAAAGATTTTAGTGCATTCTTAGTTTTAAAGGAAGACTGGCAAATAGGTTTTGAATTTGAACAGAAGCTTCATAAAGTTTAAAATACTTTCCCTTTAATTTTTATCTGAATTATCGTATTTTACAATGAAGAAAAAACAGAAGTACAGCCCTTTACAATTATCCTTTTTTGATGAAGTCATTACTCACGAAAATTACGATAACGATAACCTGTTGGATGATAATTGGAAAAGCGTAATTGACCATTTTGAAAAAGAAAAACAATCAAATAATAATTTAAAAACTGAAAATAATGAAAGAGAATTATCAGAAAGTAACAACGGAAAACGGGAAGGCTTATATGATGCTGACCAGCGAGGACACGGAACTGAAGTCAGAACTCAACTGGAAGGGCAGGGTAATTTTCGACATGTTGAAGGAGCAACAGCCGGAACGGTTTCTACAGATGAAAGATTCACAGGAATTAATTCCGTTCCTGCAGAAAATAACGGAGAAATATTACGACCAGATGAACTATCACATAATAGACAACGGGATGATGGAAACGGAAGCGGAAGAAATGGAATGGCCGGAACTAACGAAGGCGGCTGGCCTGAGTTAGGATTTTTTGAAGCCCTGATGGATTTTAAACTTATTGAAATTGTATTACCAAATAACAGAGATCCTAATTACATTGTTACAGCATCTATAGGCGAAAGTTTGGGTGAAAGAGCCGAAACAAGAAGTTTTTTATTTGACGATTCACCCACTGATCAGGAAATAACCAAAGCTATTCTTGATACCTACAAGGAAATTGTAAGTCTGCCGGAATATGCTAATGGTGATTTTTACGAACAAAAATTACACGCTATTGCTGCAAGCGTATTAGCTAAAGTAAATAAAAATATTTCTGAGCAAAAAACGATTGAAGAACCGGTAACGGATGTTACCAACTTTCACAGCCTGTCTGCACCCTACGAAAACAGGACATTCTCAAAAAAAATAAAATACCAGGATAATATTGCTGCACTGGGCCTTCTTTTAAAATTGGAAGATGAACATAGAAATGCAACACCTGAAGAACAAATTACTCTTGCCAAATATGTTGGATGGAGAGGATTGAAAGAAATTCTTTTAGACCCGGGTAATGATGCAGAGTGGAAAATAGCATCTGATATTGAATTAAGAAGTTATGTAAATGAGGTTTACAACCGTTTTAGCCGGTTAGATAATGATGGAAGTCAAGGCTTGTTACAGGCGGCTAAGCGCAGCATTATAAATGCTCACTACACTTCTTATGATATAATTAACGCTATCTATGATGGCGTTGAAAAAGCAGGCTTTAAGGGAGGTAACATTTTAGAGCCTTCTGCGGGTATCGGTAATTTTCTTGCAGCAATGCCTATTGACATGGCAAATAGTTCAGAAGTTACCGCCATTGAAATGGACAGGACAACCGGTAAAATTTTACAAAGGCTTTTTCCCACAGCAGAAACCCACATCACTGGCTTTGAAAAATTAAACTTACCTGAAAATCATTTTGATCTGACGATTTCCAATGTACCTTTTGGATCTGTTCCTATTTATGATACCC
>DATCFI010000155.1:0-5141 GCA_036509585.1 Hanamia sp.
GTTATTGCTTGGAATGAGCGCTGCTGAATTAAATAAAGTAATTGAAAGCGGAAAACCTTTATACAGTATCAGTGTTTACAGCAATTACAAAGGGCATGTAATGGACAATGGTATGAATCAAAATGAAATGAACAGCCCTGCATTTGAAACTCAGGAGCTGCCGTTAAAAGAAGGTATGTATGTAACCAAAGGACAAACACTTTTCAACATTATGAACCATTATAAAACCTGGGCTGCCTTGCAAATTTTTCCGGAGAAGCAATCGCTTATTAAAAAAGGAGATGCTGTAAAAATTATTCCTGATATGGACACTGCGGCTGCTGTAAACGGAAAAATAGATTTCATTGAACCTTTCTTCCGTGGCGATAATAAAACACTGACAGCAAGAGTTTATTTTGATAATAAAAATATGCTCATTCTGGGCAGCCAGGTAAAAGCAAAAATTTTTACCGGGAGCAAGAATGGTTTGTGGCTGCCACAAACAGCAGTGCTTTCCTTAGGAATGAATGATGTTGCGTTCCTTAAATCAAACGGTGGTTTCATGGCACACAAAATAACAACCGGAATTCGCGCAGATGATAAAGTGCAAATTCTTTCCGGGTTAAATGTTTCAGATACGGTTGCGGCAAATGCGCAGTATTTAATGGATAGTGAGAGTTTTATTAAAGTGAGTGATGAATAAGTAAGAGGTGAGTGGTGAATGGTGAATGGTTAAACAGCTCAGATAAATTAATAAAAAAAAATTATTATGAATTATAAAAGAATTAAACAAAACAATATTTTTATAAAGAAACTTAGCCAGGGAAATCTGCTTTTCGCATTCCGCATTCTACCTAATGCTTTCTGCATTCTGCTTTTTGCATTCAGCGTTCTTCTTAGTTCTTCCTGTAAAGAAAAAATGAAAATCGAAATTGCTATCGTACAAAAAAATGTTTATTATACCTGTAGCATGCATTCGCAAATACATGAAGACCATCCGGGAAATTGCCCTGTGTGTGGGATGAAATTGATTGCAGTTTCCAAAACAAGTAAAATGAAAGATGATAAAATGAACATGCAAATCCATTTGAACGCAGAACAAATCAGGTTGGGAAATATCCAGGCAGATACTATTGGCAAAGGGACTTTTGGAAATAAACTGGTGCTCACAGGAACGCTCAATTTTAATGAGGATAAACTTTCTTCTGTGAGTGCAAGAGTGGAAGGGAGAATTGATAAATTATATTTCAAAAATATCGGTGATTATATAAAAAAGGGAGATAAGCTTTATGAACTTTATAGCGAACAACTGAACAATGCAAAGCAGGAATATGTTACCGCATTAGAACAGGCGAACTCAATTGGTAATTCTCTTATCAACTATGCAGCCTTAGTAGAAAGTGCCAAAACCAAATTGTATTTGTGGGGAATGACGGATGCACAAATTAAAGAGCTTGCTCAAAGCAAACAGGTATCCACACACACTACTTTTTACAGCTCAGAGTCAGGTTATATCACGGCGCTCAATGTGAAGGAAGGAGA
This sequence comes from Hanamia sp., assembly GCA_036509585.1. GTDB lineage: Bacteria > Bacteroidota > Bacteroidia > Chitinophagales > Chitinophagaceae > Ginsengibacter. The sequence continues at coordinate 1,522 of DATCFI010000155.1, forward strand.
TTATGTGATGGAAGGCGCCACGGTGGTTCAGCTCGCTAATCTTTCTACACTCTGGGCTGAGGCACAGGTTTACACTACGCAGATGCCATTGATACAGAAAGGCGAAAACGCAATGGTGCAGATTTCTGGTACCAACGAAATTATCAATGGTACCATTGATTTCATCAATCCTGAAATAAATCCCGATACAAGAATTAATTTAGTACGTGTTACTGTTCCCAATAAAAATAATATGCTACATCCAGGAATGCCGGTTTATGTTTCGATAAACAACAAGCAACGGAAATCTCTAACTTTGCCTTCCAACGCAGTTTTGAGAGATAGTAAAGGAGCTACTGTTTGGATACAAATAAAGCCAGGCGTTTATGAAATGCGTATGGTAAAAACGGGTATTGAAGAAAATAATTTGATTGAAATTTCATCGGGGCTTATGCAGGGAGAAGTAGTGGTAACAAGCGGTGCTTACCTGCTGAACAGCGAATATATCTTTGAGCATGGTTCCAATTCAATGGCAGGAATGGATATGGGGGGAATGAAAATGTAAGAGATGCAACGATTATTTTTTATTTTATGAAGTAACTCCCAACTTCCAAACGATCATCATATTCTCTATCTTGTTGCGAATTGGAAATATAATTTCACCTTGCTTTTGGAAAATTAAAAATAGAAAGTTGCATTTTAAATCATCAGTAAAGCAACAAATAACGCAGAATCTTATTTACCGTCTTAACCTGATGGTAAATACGTATCCGGCAATCCTTTAAATCAAAACGTTTAAACAATCTCATTTCCCTAATTCGTAAATCGTTTTCCCGATATCATAAATAGGCAAAAGTTCTTTACGTGAGGTTTGCAAAAATTTATTTAAAGGATGAAGCGAATTATATTATTATCAATTATTTTATTTCCGGCAGGCCTCATGGCACAACAAAAAATGGATAGTCTTAAAGTCATTTCCATGAAAGAAATTGTTATTCCCAAATTTACAACTGTAAATGGAATAGGTCACATGCCTGATCAGAAAGACGGAATCATCTACGCCGGCAAAAAAAATGAAGTGATATTGGTGGATAGTTTGGATGCCAACAAAGCGATTAATAATACCCGTCAAATTTTAGGAAGGGTGCCAGGGTTAAACATTGTAGAAACAGAAACTGGCGGATTTACTGCTGATGGAATTGCTACCCGCGGATTGAATCCCCTTCAAAGTATCGAGATGAACACCCGTCAGAATGGTTATAATATCAGTGGAGATATTTTTGGTTATAATGAATCTTATTATCTTCCTCCAATGGAAGCGGTGAGTCGAATAGAAATGGTAAGGGGCGCGGCTTCTTTGTAGTTTGGGGCACAGTTTGGAGGCATGGTAAATTATGTAATCAATGAACCACCCAAAGACAAAAAATTTGAATGGTACACTTCTGAAACGGCTGGCAGTTTTGGTTTATTCAACACATTTAATTCGGTGGGTGGAACGATTAATAAAATCAGTTACTATGCTTTTGTGCAATACAGAAATTTAAACGGATGGAGGCCCAACAGTCGCTCACAGCAATTTTCGGGTTTTGGAAAAATACAATACAAGGCATCCCCAAAATTAAATATTGGGATTGAATACACTATTATGCGCAATCAAATTCAGATGCCGGGAGGACTTACTGACAGCATGTTTGATGCCAATCCAAGATCTTCTTTCAGAAGCAGAAACTGGCTAAAAAGCCCGTGGAATATTATAGTAGCTAACGCTGATTATCCGATTTCTTCAAATACATCATTGAGTGTAAAAAGTTGGTTGATGTTTAGTAACCGTTCCCTGGTTTGGCGCAATGAAGATGGCGGAGCAGGTGCATTCGATAAAATAGATCCGGCAACAGGAACTTATAGTCATCGCGAAGTGGGAATCGAAGACATGAATAATACCACGACAGAAGTTAGATTGTTACAAAAGTATCGCGTGGGAAAAATGGATAATACCCTGGCGGGAGGTTTAAGATTCTCTTATGCCTGGTTTAAAAAAATGAGTGGGGGCGAAGGCACTACAGGCACCGATTTTGATTTGTCGATTACGGGAGAATTTGGAAAAAATATTGATTTTACCACCACCAATTTGGCGCCATTCGTGGAAAATATTTTTAGGATTAATAATAAATTCAGCATCACTCCCGGATTTCGTTTTGAATATATAAAAAGCACGAGTGATGGCTATAATAAGAAGAGTGGTGTAAAGCTGTTTACTAATGAGGATAGAAAAAGATATGTGCCATTATTCGGTGTCGGATTTGAGTATAAAACAACTGCTTATACAAATCTTTATGCCAATATCACGCAGGCCTATCGCCCAATCTCTTATTCAGAATTAACTCCGATTGGTGTTGCCTCAAAAATAGACCCTAACCTGGAAGATGCCGCAGGATTTAATTCGGACTTCGGCTATCGCGGTACGGTAAAAAATTATCTGAATTTTGATGTGGGTATATTTTACATGGCGTACAATAACAGGATCGGAACGATATTAGAAAATCCCGGAACTACCGACCAGTATACCTTACGTACCAATGTAGCCAACAGTGTTAACAAAGGAGTGGAAAGTTATGTGGAATTTAATTTGTTGAAGTACCTCAATCAAAGATCCAAAAGAGGATTGAGTATTTTTAATTCGCTTGCCTTGATTGATGCAAAATATACAAGCGGAGAATATAAAGGTAACCGGGTGGAAGCTTCTACAAAATATATTAACCGGGTGGGCTTAACTTATGCCGATACAAAACTTTCCGGAACGTTACAAATGAGCAATGTGGGCGATGCTTATGGAGATGCTACCAATGCCAGGTTAAGTTCCGACCCGGTAGCAGGATACATACCGGCTTACACAGTTTTTGATGTAAGCGTCACTTACCGCATTAATCGTTATTCGTTAAAAGCAGGTATGAATAACATTGGCGATAAAGAATATTTTACATTGCGCGCTGATGGATACCCCGGTCCCGGAATTATTCCATCCGTTGGAAGGAGCTTTTATGTGGGATTGACAGCAAAATTTTAAAAAAGCATTGAAAATTTGGATCTGTTATGCGTAATGAGTTCATATTGAAAATAAAGAAAAACAATTTCTGATCCGTCATTTATTTTCCCGATAGCACAAACAGATTGGTTTTCTTTATGTGAACTTTACATCACGTTTTTTCATTTGTAAACAGGAATTGAGAATTTGCCTGATGCAGTTTTGTCCCTGTGAATCCGTTTCATTACGCGAAAGAAAAATACAATTTTAAAGTTTGCCTTTTCCAGGAACCTCCTGGCGATAAGCTAAATTCAAATATTTGATGCGATACTTTTTATTTCTTCTTATTTTATTTACGGGTGCTACCAAATCCTTCGCGCAGAGTGGAGATAAACCACTCAATCGCGAGGCGAGAACACTGATCAATTTGCTTGATTATGTTTCGCAGGATTATTTGAATGCAGTGGAGAACGGGCAAATAAATAGGGTCTGCTGATTATTATCAAATTCCGTACTGTCGTGGATTTTGTTGAAATTTGATTGAATCAAGTGCAAGCAAATATGGCAAAAGCATTAAAAAGCCGTGCATCAAAGTTTAAATATGTTAGTCAATCTCAGC
>DATCFI010000156.1:0-8761 GCA_036509585.1 Hanamia sp.
ATTATGCACCGGCCTGGTTTTCGGATCATTTATCTCGCCAGGTTTTATGATATATACAGTCTTGTCACTTTTCCCAGCTTCCCGGAGGCGTTCCATTTCGGTTGAGGTCAGCACCTCCTGAGGATTTTCAAGCTTTCCGGAAGCGACCACAACCTGATCTCGTGGAACTGTCAGATATACATCAAAGTCGCCAAAGTCCAGGTAAAATTCCCCGGCTCCTACAAACGGCAGGCTATTCCAGCCGTTGACATCGTCATACACTTCCATTCTCGGGTACCATTGAGCCACTTCGAAAATCCATCCGTTTCTGGTTTTTGTTCGCCCCATAATATCTACTCCATTTTTTGGAATCTTAAATTCATAAGTGATCCTAAGCTCGGCTTTGCCTCCTTTAGCGGCCAGGTCTTTTGCCAGACTTACCTGCATGCGGGTGTCACTGATGGTGTACATGGCTTTATGCCAGGTGCCGTTATCTTTTATAGCCACCTCTTTAATGGTGTACCCACCGGTAAAATCTTTCGGCCCGTATTCTAATCCTCCAGCTGGCTCCGATAAGGCTCCGATAGAAGATTGTTTGTACAGATTTTGTTCCAGTTGCAGCCACAGGTAGGTCAGCTGGTGAGGACTATTGTTTGTATATTGAATGTCCACCGTCCCGGATACTTTGAATTCAGCAGTATCCAATGAGGCATGTATCACATAATCAGCACGGTTTTGCCAATAAGCAGGACCGGGTGAACCGTCGGCACTGCGATACTCATTGCCATTGTGGGTAAAAAACAGCGGGTCAAAAGTTTCATGCGGATCATACCCTTTATCGGTTTGCCCATCAGCAAACCTGGGAGAGATTGCTGCCAGTATAAAACATAGCAGCATAGGAGAAAGCCATTTCATATTGAAGTAGAATGATGATTAAAATTGAACGGTTGGATATACTAAATACGAATGTATCAAAAATTTTTGCATGACGGAGAATGAACGGGTGTATTTCAAATTTTCGCAATTAAGCTGCCAGTCTTACCAACTCTTTTCTGCTAAGAGCCACAATTTTTGACCACTGGTTATTTTTCTTTGTCACTCGTAGATTGAGTATATGCTGAGCACCCGGCTTGGTCCACCTTTGCCCCGACTGTTTTAATCTTTTTTGTACAACTGTTCTGTGCGCTGATTCTATGGCTCCTGAACCAATAATACCAGTACCAATTTTTTTGTATAGAGGGTAATTCATTCTTGTTTTGTTTGCCTGATAATATTCAATTAGCTTTTCAGCATCCTCGGATTTTTTGGGCATCTTGACTAATTCCTTAATTACCTGCTCGACTTGTCCATCTAATAGCAATTTTATTTTTGCATCTATCCATCTTTTTCTAAAGTTTTCATCCTTAAACGCTGTCTTGGCAAAATCATGTAAATGTTCACTGGCGTGATAAAAATCTAATACGGATGTTGCTTTTGGATAAGCATCCTCTATCCAGTTTTTTATCCACGTAGCTCCATCTGAGATAAAGACAATGGGTTGATTGCTTTCGGTATAATGATCCAGCAATTTTTCCATTTCATTAGTAAACTTTGTATGCTTATCTAAATAAGCCAGGTATTGTGAATTGCTTATCCATCCTGGTTTTTCATCTGCATGAATGCAATCCGAACTTTTAAAAATCCTTTCTACCTTAACCTCCTTCCATCCTTCTTCTCTGGTAAATATCATTGAGCCATCTGCCATCGCATATGCCACTTCATCCTTCTTGCATGGTGTTAGAATTACTTCGTCTGATATAGTTCTCCCTACTTCTTCTCCATACACATTGGCTACCCGCCATACCTGTGTAGCACTTACTGCTATATTGATATATTTCTCCAGTACTTCATTACAGTTCTCATAGCTGTCCGCCTGGGCCGAATACACCATAAGTTCTTGTTGTTTGGGCGATACCTGGAATCCATTTCTACCCGTGCTAAAGGGATGAGAGTTATTTATGGTTACATAACCCAAAGTTGTGAGGTTTTTTTTTACGCTTGTCATTTTCAAGCGTACTGATTTTTTTTTCTAAAACCTCCCGCCCTAAGTCCTGCCAAATCTTTAGAAACTCTGTCTCGTAATCATAAAAATCGGTAATGAGGTTAAGACGGTCAAGTTCGTCATATCGCCTTTCAGCTGCTTCCAGGTATTCTTGCTTATTCATAATTTAATGGGATTTAGTTTCGTAAATTTAAAAACTAAAATTTTATGAAAAACGAAAATTTGAAATGCACCCGAATGAACTTCACTTTTGGCGTCAGTGATTAGATGGATTAATTATGATTAAAAGAATGGCGGGCGGGGACTGGCGCAGGAAAGTGATGAAAAAGACGCGGCTTCCATGGAGCCTACAGATCCATTGAGCGGATATGAGTATGGAAAAGATTTTAGTTATTACCGATCCGTAAGAGATGCAGGCTGTTAGTTTTTTGCAGAACAAATCCCTTCTGGTATCAGCATTATTTCTTATGAAACAATTGTGGCAAAAGAGGGCGTTTTTAATGATGGTATCGTTTCATTACAATGTATGTATCAGCCACAGGTAAGGGCTTACGGGCAGGGCGGAATGATCAGGGTGGAAAAATAAAAAATGTTTCTGCATATTGAGATTGTTCCAGTAAACAAACATATTCTCACTATTTCTATTTTGTCGAATTCAAATGGGACCGTGTAAATAAAAAATGGACAATTTGATTTCACAATGATAATTTTGGGGACCAAAGCTTTTGTCATGTAAAATCATTTGCATGGCTATTTAAAATAAGACCAGGCATCAGATTAACCCCTACTTCAATTTCAAACTTTCAATCATTTTTTTTATAACACCCGGTAGGGGTTTATCTAATGCCTGGTAAATGCCTGCATGGTGACCAATAAAATAAATGGCATCGTAAAACTTTTTTGTGGCACCCAACTTTGATGCAGCCAACTTTTGAGCCGCCTGGCTTGAGAAACCAACAGCAGAGAGCGCTTTTTCTTCTATGAGTTTCTTTCTTTCCGGAAATAATTGTACTAGTGAAGGTTCCTGCGAAATTGCCGTACCAAAAGCCAGTTTCTTCAAATGTTCTTTGTTAGCTCTTTCTTTTGGTATTAAATGATTCAAACGAAGTGTGGGCGATACTCCGGCATGATAGCCATTCTTAATGCAAAGCATTACCATCTGTATGTCTTCACCCCTGGAAAGACTTTTTCCTTTGTGCCCTTCAGATGTAAATTTACCTTGTTTTGCAAGCGCAAAATATTCTTTTAAGATAGTTGACCCCATGCAAAGTCCTGTGCCAAAAGGATAACAATGCTGCCAGTCACGGAGATTTGCAATTTTTAAAGAAGGATCGTGGCGCTCCTGTAAAGCAATACGGGCGTAGTTTTCCAAAGATTTGTCCACTTCATCAATGAATTGGACTGTTACATCACCGGGTCCCCATGCGCCTACCTGTTCAAATTGCGCATTCAGTTTTTTTAGTTGCTGTAGGTAATCACTTGTAGGTTCGTTATCGGCATCTATAAATACGATGTATTTTCCTTTAGCTTTTTCTATGGCTTCTATGCGCGCATGTTTTAAACCTTGTTGTGGTACCAATATGCCTTTGATGTTTGGAATTTTAGAAAATGATTGCCTCACAAACCCAAGGCTTTCTGCCGGCGTAAGACTGTTATTGTCGGCAAGAATCACTTCTGTGTTCAGGTCTTCCCGGTCAAGAGCCGCCACCGCATCAAGGCATCGCCTCAATATGCGTTCATCGGTGTTGTAGGTACAAATTATGATTGAGTAATCAACTGCGGATTCGCCTGACATATTGGATTAGATTTTATTTTGCTTTCTGATATGTAACGTGGGAAGAAAACAAAAATTTTAAAATTATTGCTAATATAATATTTCCAATGTACACTAAGCAATTTTTTTAGATTTACTAAGCAATCCAATTCTTAAAAAACGGGATTAATAGTTCTTTTTTTTCGACCTTCCCTCCTGTAAAATACATTGGCTCCATCAGTAAATCAATAAATATGTTGAATTCCTATTTAGGCCGGCAAAAGAATTACATTTTGAATTTCAACTTTATTGCTTTTACATTTGCAGCATAATTGGTTTCCAGTCCGATACTTTTCGGAAAGAATTAAAATGGGAATCCGGTTCAATTCCGGAGCTATCCCCGTAGCTGTAAGATGGCCTTTATTTTTGCAAAGAAAAAAGGTAACTTCTCTCACACCACTGTCCCGATTGAATCGGGATGGGAAGGTCGAAGTAAACATTAAGCCAGAAGACCTGCCACTTTATTTTTATTCAATGCTTTCGGGAGAAAGGCAGAGATGTAAAGTGGTGTTGTGCATTTTATATTTCTACTTATTTCCTTTTGTTTATTTAAAAAATTTTGAAATTATCCAAAAGATGAAATGTAAATTTATTACTGTTTTTTTATTACTTGCCTCTGCAACTTCTTACGCGCAGGACTCTGCCAAAACTCTTAATGAAGTAATTGTAACCGCTACCAAATCTCCTATCAAAGAAAGTGAAACAGGAAAAGTGGTTGATGTAATCACGCAGGAACAGTTGCAAAAAAGCGCTGGTAAAACTTTGGACGAAATATTGAACCAACAGCCGGGATTGATCATTAATGGCGCAGATAATAATCTTGGTACCAATCAAACAGTTTATATGCAGGGCGCTTCTTCCGGTAATACTTTGATTTTACTCGATGGCGTTCCATTATACGATGCGTCGGGCATTACCAGTGAATTTGACCTGAATAATTTCGCTCTCGATAATATTGAAAAAATAGAAATTTTAAAAGGCGCGCAATCTACACTTTACGGCTCGGATGCGGTAGCAGGTGTTATCAATATCATCACTAAAAAAGGAGGGAATAAGCCTTTAACCTTTAACGCGGATCTTTCAGCAGGAAGTTATGACACTTACAAAGGATCTGTTTCCCTAAGCGGCAATAACGGAAAGGGGCAAACGTTTTTTATTTCGTACAATAAAATAAAGGGCACCGGTTTTTCATCTGCTTATGATTCTACTGGCAAAGCCAACTTTGATAAAGACGGTTTTAACCAGGACGTAGTTCAGTTAAATTATGGGTTTCAACCCTTTAGAAAGACATCGGTCAGAGTGTATGGAAAATATAACAACAATCGTTCGGATGTAGATGCAGGCGCATTTATAGATGATAAAGATTATACCAATCATAATGACAATACGCTAGCCGGAACTTCGATTGATTATAAATTAAACAAAGGATTCATCAGGTTTCAATACAACTACAATCGGTTTAACAGAAGCCTTCTTGATGATTCGACTTATACCAATATTTATGAGAATTATGCAAAAGGAAAATATTATGGCACTTCGAATTATGCAGAACTTTATACAAACCTGAATTTAAATAAAAACATAGAATTTCTTGCGGGTATAGATTATATCCGGAATTCAACGACCCAGTCTTATATTTCACTTCCTGATTATGGATATCCTTCATTGCCTCTCTCCGCCGATAGCTCAAAAACAAGCCAGGTAAGTACTTATGCATCCTTTATTTTAAAAACAAATAATGGCTTTCACACAGAATTGGGTGGACGGTGGAATCATCATAGTATTTATGGAAGCAACTTTACTTATTCTTTGAATCCATTTTATTTGATCGAAGATCGTTATAAAATATTTGCAAATATTTCATCAGCGTATCATGCTCCGTCGCTCTACCAGTTGTATTCGCAGTATGGCAATAGGGATTTGAAACCGGAACAATCTGTCAATTATGAAGCGGGGTTACAATATTATTCGAAGAAAGTAAATGCGAGGGTTATGGGCTTTGCAAGAGACATTGGGGATGTGTTGTATTTTTATACTGATCCTGCAACTTACGCAAGTAAATATATCAATGCAGATAAGCAGAAAGATTATGGAATTGAGACCGAAGCAACCATTAATTTCTCTTCGCTATTTTCCGCATCTTTAAATTATACTTATGTGGATGGAAAAATTGCTACTGAGGATTTTAACGGTAAAGACACCTCGTATTTTAATTTGTATAAAAGGCCCAAAAATGTTTTGAATGTATCATTGAATTACCAGGTAACAAAAGCACTTTTTATTTCTACTCAATTGAAAACTGTTAGCAAAGCATTTGAACCGCAATACATGGGTTCGAACTATGAATTGAAAGGTTATTACACTTTAGGGTTTCATGGACAATATTTATTTAATAAGAATTTCAGCATTTTCGCGGATTTTCAAAACGTAACCGATCAAAAATATTTTGTAACGAGAGGATACACCACAAAGGGATTTAATATGAATGGAGGAGTGAAGGTGAAATTGTAATAATATGCTGATATTCTTTTGTTGAAGTAAAAGGCCATCCTTTTTGGAATCTCTCTTTTTGCCTGTCACGCATCTTTACTACATTTGAAAAAAAATGTATGGCCGATTTCGCCAACATATCCGGTAAAGAATTCATTACGGTTTCGTTCACGCTGTTTGCGGTGATAGACATACTCGGTTCTATTCCTATTTTGATTTCTTTGAAAGAAAAGATGGGAGGCACTATTCGATCTACACAAGCTACGGTGGCCTCAGGGGCGTTTATGATTTTATTTTTGTTTATAGGACAGCCCTTTCTGAACCTCCTGGGGCTTGACGTGCAATCATTCGCCGTCGCGGGAAGCATTGTGATTTTTATTATCGGTCTTGAAATGATTTTAGGCCTTGATTTTTTTAAGCAAGAAGACAATCCAAAAAGTGGTAGCGTAGTTCCGATTGCCTTTCCGCTTATTGCCGGTTCGGGCACTCTTACTACCATAATGTCGTTGAAAGCCGATTATCATGATATCAATATTTTATTTGGCATTCTTATTAATTGCGTGATAATTTTCCTGGTATTAAAATCTCTAAATCGAATAGAAAAAGTTTTAGGGCCGAGCGGGTTAATTGTTGTAAGAAAATTTTTTGGTGTTATTTTGCTGGCCATTGCCGTTAAAATATTTGGAAGTAATATTGCAGCGTTTGGGCATTAGTTCATTTTGGCCTCGTAGTACAATGGATAGTATAAGAGTTTCCGAAGCTCCAGATACAGGTTCGATTCCTGTCGAGGCCACACATTTTACCAATCAGAGCACTGAAGCTACAGATAGAAATTCTCTGGATGAGTCAAGCAAACAAAGATTCCTGTCGAGACTAAATTTAATCAAAGCCATCTTGTAACAAAAAATAGAAATCATCGGAATTTATTGGTTTACTGCAACACCATAATTTTTATCAGGTTATCTTCAAGCTTTTTAAAAGAAATTTCGCTTCACTAAAACATTCAAGCTGCTTTTGTGAAAAGGAAATCTAATCTATTTGAAAGTTGAATTTGAAGTGATCAACCTGAATTTTATTTATTTTTATAAATCGTGAAAAATAATTTGATTACCAAAAGCTGGTGGGGAGCTCCCAAAAAATTTTCTACATTAAAGGCGGAAAGGAAAATCAGTTGGCTTGAGTTGTTTTACGACCTCGTATATGTAATCGCCATTTCTACTATTACCCATTATGTCGCGCAGCAATTCAGCATTGATGCATTGCTCGATTATTTTTACATGTTTGTTATTATTTTTTGGGGATGGCTCAATGGCAGTATGTATCACGACTTGCACGGCACCGACGGCCTTCGCACCAAATTAATGACGCTATGGCAAATGGTGATTGTAGCCGCATTGGTAATTACACTTCACAGTGAAGCAGAACATTTATTATTTAATGCAACCATTGTTCTTTTAATAATGCAGATGTATATTACTTACCTGTGGTGGAGTGTGGGCTTGTACGACAGGGAGCATCGACGTCTTAATTTGCCGTACAGCATAATTTATTTGATCTCATTTGGGTTGATGTTTGCGACTTTATTTGTCGAACAACCATACATCCGCATACTGTTTTACCTGGCACTGATATTGAATTGTTCGCCACCGTTTGTAACGTGTTTTTTATTGAAAAGAAAATCGGATGCGCTCTCACTTTCTTCAAGTATGACGGAAAGGCTTGGCCTTTTTATTATCATCGTTTTTGGAGAAGTAGTGTTGGGCGTTATCAATGGCGTTATTGCTACTCATGATTTGAGTGCCATTGTGTGGGTTCAGTTTGTATTAGCGATTGGTATCGTATTTTCCCTTTGGTGGTTATTTTTTACAATCGTTTCCGACAGGGAATGTAAAGACGGATTATTGAACAGTAGTATTTTTGAATTATTGTTTATTCCCACGCTGATCGGTTTAGGAATGCTGGGCGCATCGTTCAGCGATCTGTTCAATTATTTTAACGGGTCCGGCACACAATCCGAATGGGTTACCAAAACCTTTGGATTTAGCATCAGTCTCTTTTTGTTAGGCATTTGGTCTATGATGTTCTTTTTAAAGTATCAGGAAATCTTCCTTCCTTTTAAAAAACTTGCTGAAAGGGCGTTCTTTATCACAGCGATTTTAATTTTTGTTTTTACCTGCCTTTCACTGCAAATTACTTTGGGTTTCTATTTATTAATTAGGGTCTGCTGATTATGTCAGGCCCATCCCGATTTTACAAAATTATTTATATTTGGCCACCTATTATTTTCGGTTACCCAAACCGTTATTATTATTTTCAGAATCAGGCAATAGAGTACCCGCCCGGTTAATTTAACCAGGTTGAGTACCATAATGATAGTGGCTATCCACGAAAGACTGGTATTGGAAAGCCGTGCTTTGACACGGTTTAAACCATAGGCT
>DATCFI010000157.1:0-2655 GCA_036509585.1 Hanamia sp.
GGCGTATCTGAATGAATTCTTTTATCGCTTTAACAGACGGGGATTTGATAAAACTATATTTCACAACCTTCTAGAAAGAATGGTTAAGAGTGACCCCATTTATCAAAAGGTATTCACGACTTAAACGATTTATTCTATAAAGTTATTTTACCAAGTCCGGTAAGCCCGGTTGGAGAAACTAAATAACTCATTAATTGTTCGTTTACTGAAAATTGCCATGCAAATAACGCTGACACACCCAGAGCTATAAACATCAATAAAAATACGTTAGCAATGAAAGAACGGGTACGGCTTTGTTCGCCCGTGGGAGCGTAAGATATGTTAGTGAAATTAGAGTTGTTGTTAGTTAATTCCATGTTTTAAAATTTTTGGTAAAAGTATATAATGTTTTAAAGAAACAAAGAATAAACAAAAAGAAATAAGAGAAATTTAAGAATGAGCTATCAGTGACGAAAGATATCTTGTAAGGGATGAGTCCCATGAACGTATTTAGTAGCAAGAACCAGGAATTGCAAATAAAAGTTTGCCCTAATGGAAAAGGTTTGTAACTAAGTACGAGATAATGGTGCGTTTAGCGTAATTGCTTCAAAATAAAAATCTTTATTGAATGTTTGTTTACTGTATTTCAATACGATTTTCTTATCCATTTGTATCACTGCCTATTTAAGCTTTTATTAGCAACTGAATGATTCGTTGGTAAATTCAATTCAGCTTTTTATGCCTATTTTTACTCCTCATATTTCCTTTCATAGAAATATCGAAATCGTTGGGCAGACGTAGAAGTTAGCGCTTCGGAATTTGCCCGATTGACCAAATTTTAAACAGATTAAAAAATTCAAAATAGATTCACAAATGAGTAATACAACACAACCCGTTCAAAACTTCGCAAACCTTCTTAATTACGATAACAATATTATTTTCAACATGTCGCCGGAAGAAGTTACGGCAGCCATTATCTCAGGCGATGCAAGCCGCGTGCGTAACATCGAAGGCCAGTTTGCCATTGTAGAAAAAGTAGGGCAGGAAGTTTTTATGGCGCGCTCTATCGGAAGGCCGATGCGTTATTTTTTGGCTAAACAAGTAGCGGGTCCGTTGCTTATTGTTGCAGAAAGAATGGATGAAATTTACGAATTCCTGAAAACCAAAAATCTGCATTCTCAATTCCATCCTTCTTATACGCGCATGGTGCCGGCGCATCATGTAGTGCGGCTACAGGTAATTGGTTGCCCCGACCCAAACCCGGTTTATACGCGCTTTTTTGCGCCGCAAAGAAATCGCTTAACAAACGATTTGGATGAAATCGGAAAAGCGTACATCGGAGCGCTGGCAAATGAATGCCAGAAATGGCTAAAGATGATTCCTGAAAATGAACCTATAGGTGTTTTGTTTTCCGGTGGAATTGACAGTGGTTCTGTGTTCCTGGTGATGTATCATTTGATGCTTAAAATGGGAATGTCTCCACAACGGTTAAAAGCTTTTACACTTTCAGTAAATAATGGTCCGGATGCCGACCAGGCACACCAGTTTTTGGACGAGCTGGGATTATCGCTTTTCCTCGAAGTGCTGGATGTTCCACAATCTGAAGTGAATTATAAAGAAGCCATTAAAGTGGTGGAAGATTATAAAAGGCTTGATATCGAATCAGCGACTTTATCGCTGGCCCTTTGCAAAAAAATCCGTAAACTTTATCCTGATTGGAAATACATGGCTGATGGAGAAGGCGGTGATGAAAACCTGAAGGATTATCCAATTGAAGAAAATACAGAATTAACGATAAGAAGTGTGTTGAATAATACGATGCTTTACCAGGAAGGCTGGGGCGTTGATAAAATAAAACATTCTCTTACATACACAGGCGGACAAAGCCGCGGACACGTGCGCTCTTATGCTCCGCAAAGAATGATGGGATTTAAGGATTTTAGTCCCTATTCATTGCCGAATGTTATCGAAGTAGCAGAAGGAATTCCCTTCATTGCATTGACAGATTGGAACGAAGAAGAATTGTACGCACTGAAAGGAGAAATTGTAAAGAGAGGCGTTAAGGCTATCACAGGTTTTGATATGCCTGTTTTTGAAAAGCGTAGGTTTCAAAAAGGTGTGGCTGATGAAAATACATTTAACGAAATGTTTGCCGCAAACGAGATGGAATACCGCCTTTATTTCAATTCACTCTATGCCTGATACAGATGATATTGTAAGGCTTCGCCCGGAACGCAATCAATTAAATCCGGAAATTCCTTATCATTTTATGCAGGAGGTAGAGCCAGGCGAAAATGGAAATCTGCAAAAAATAAATACGATTTTTCTTACCGGGAAAGAGTGTTCATTTAAGTGTTTGATGTGTGACCTTTGGAAGAACACACTCACTTATGCTACGCCACCTGGTACCATTTTAAAGCAGATAGATTATGCATTAGCGCGACTTCCCAAAGCGGATGTTATTAAATTATATAACAGCAGTAATTTTTTCGATACCAAGGCAATTCCTTTGTCGGATTATCCGGGAATCATCGAACGGCTAAAGCCTTTTAAAAAAGTTATTGTTGAAAATCACCCGAATCTTTGCAGTAAATCCTGCGTTGATTTCAATGAACAAATAAATGGAAAACTTGAAATAGCGATGGGGCTTGAAACCATTCATCCTGATGTATTGCC
>DATCFI010000158.1:0-30588 GCA_036509585.1 Hanamia sp.
TGGTTGGAATATCATTCGTTGAAGAAATATTATCATTAGAATTCACATTGGCATAAGTAAAGACACCAAGACCGGCACCAAGAAAAGGCCTGAGTTTCGTATTGGAAAAATAATAGTCACCGGTAGCAAGATAAGAGGCGTTTGCCTGGGCTTTACCTGTTTCGCCTTCCTCATCTACATTAACCATCGCTGCACCTTCAAGGCGAAGGCCCACAGATAGCTGATCCATTATGGCGTATTTAGGCTCGATGGCAAACAATACTCCTGCATTCCTGCCCGCCCCTTGCGATTGCTGTGGAATGGCATACCCAAGGCTTACATCTACTTTAAACTTTTTAAATATGCGGTCCCCATTTCCTTCATCCTGCGCCTGCATTGATAAACTAAAAATACATAATAACGCTGTTAGAATTGATACTCTTTTTTTCATGATTTTTAAATTTTAATTTTTATAGATTTTGTGAAGCAATGTTAAGTATTTTTCTTATAAAAAAAACACTGGGAAATTAAATTTTTTGCCTTCGATATTTCATTAAGAAAGATTAATCCCGTCGCCTAATGTTCCGACAAACCCACTTCTGGCTCAGATATGCAGGAAGGGTAAAGTGGCGTTGGCGTATCTGTGCCAATTATCTCTAAAACAGGATTTTTAGGTTTAAAAGATTACAATGATTCAATTCCAATTTCTTCCTTCTTCATCAAAATAAAAATCCAAAGAATTTATTGCTTTACTATATTCCGCATTAGTCAACACTGCGCGGAAAGGATTTAATGAAATTATTTAGCGATGCCTTAAAGCCTGCCTTCTAACTGATCTTTAACCCATTCAATATCTCTTTCTCGCCTGAATTGAAACCATTGCTCTTTTTCTTTTCCAGCATTATGGATTTGATGATTGAAGTTACCAAAAGGCTTGTGGCCTTCAATCGCCGTTATCAGCCGAATCTTAGTCGCCCCTTCGGGAAGCGAAAGTGCAAAATCTTCCATTATACTAAAACTGTCGGAAGACTCCATCTTTTCAATTTCTATATACTCAGGATTTCCAAAAATTTTATCAATGTCTTCCTTCCAAGGCCCCTCTTCATCCTCCCAATCCATTTCCGGAAACCGGTTTTCATCAGGAACAGATACCACTTCATAGGTAGTTTTATGTATAAAACATTTCATGCCGGCTTCCATTTGATCAGCAATATCATTTAATATATGCTTAGGGATTTTGGAAATAAAATTCACAGATGATTCCGATTTCCAATTATGATAAGGGTTCTGCACCAGGTTAGCATTGTAATATCTTTCGTCACCTGTTACTTCATTAGCAACCCATTCGGGAATTTCAAAAATTTCATCTTCTTCGTTCAATTCGATTTCTGCAATAATAAGGCCTTCATTTTCCCCTAAAAACTCATCCACTTCCCAGAGTTTATTTTTATAAATTATTTTATACCTGGTCTTTTCCAATTCTGCAACACAAAAATTATCGAGTAATTCTTCAGCGTCCTTTCGCGGTATTTCATATTCATATTCTGATCGCGTGGCTCCGGTAGATTCCCCTTTTATTGTTATAAAACATTTTGTTTCGGTAATCCTTACACGAATTGTTTTTTTAGGTTCTGTTACTATATATCCCTGGCGGTAATGATTCCCTTCCTGTTTTGAGAGCGCCAACCATTTCTTATCATCCACGAGGTATTTTCTTTCTATTTCTAATGCCATAGCGGTTTATTTTAAAAGTTCTTTTTCACAAAAAAAATCACACTAATTTTTGTAAAATTAATTATCAATTTCTCATCGGCAATATATGGATTTATTAAATCCCGCTTTCATCTGAGGGATTGCCATGATTAAATCCCAATTTCTTGAATGGACAGGCTAATTTTTTTTCATAAATAATGACCATTCTGTTGGTGCCCTGCTCTGTGAATCACAAATTTTTGTAAGTTCGCATTCTCTATTCTTCCCGAAACATGCTCAGGAATTTTTATTCTTTTATCAGGAACAAGCCGGTTTTCGCAGTAGGCTTTTTATTTTCCACTTCAAGTCTCCTATTTGGTATCTGGGTGGCCTCCATACCGGGAATTAAAGAGAGACTGGGCTTTTCAGATGGCAGTCTTGGACTATCATTATTGTTATCGCCGCTTGGCGCTATTAGCGGGATGGCGCTTTCTACAAGGGTTTTCAGCAAAATTTCAGTGGGCCGGTGGATGTGTACAGGTTATATAATCATTTGTGGCATCATGGTATTGCAAATTAATTGTGTGAACCGGGTTATGTTCTGGGCGTGCCTGTATTGCCTTGGCGCCGTTAGTTTTTTGAACGGTGTATCCGCCAATGCCACGGTAAACCTGATGGAAAAGAAGTACAACAAGTTTTTCCTGAGTACATGCCATGGAATGTACAGCCTCGGTGGTGCGGTAAGCGCAGGAATTGCCGCTTTATTATTTTTAGTGCACGTGCCATCACGGTGGCAAATTGTGATTATTGCTGCAGTTCTTGTCACCGTCATTTTTTCTAACAGAAAGCATCTGCTTGCAAACACTGATATCATTCATTCGCGTTCTGCTTTCAAGTTACCTTCTTCTTCCATTTTGGGTATTTCCTTCATTTGCATGGTGAGTTTTATGGCGGAAGGATGCGTGGCCGATTGGAGCGCTATTTATTTCAAGGAAATACTATTTGCACCCAAAGCATTGATGAGCCTGGGTTACGCAGGATTTTCCGTCGCGATGACTTTGGGCAGGCTTAATGGTGACTGGCTTATCAAAAAAACAGGAAGCAAGAACGTGGTAGTATCCGGAGCATTACTGGCCGCATTGGGGTTCCTGGTGGTAGTAACTTCGCCCGGAGTAATTGTGGCGATAATAGGTTACGTTATGGTTGGCTTAGGAAGTTGCTGCATTGTGCCGGTCTTGTTCAGGGCATCTGCCAACATACCGGGTTTGAGTACAGTGGAAGGGTATGCGATGGTTACTACCGGTGGGCTGATTGGTTTCCTTGCCGGTCCTTCAGTGATTGGGTTTATCTCAGAAAAAGCCAGCCTTTCAAAGGGATTATCTCTATTAATAATCATGGGCTTGCTGTCCGCTTTTGCAGCATGGCGCAATCCTTTTTTAGTAAACAAAGAAAAAGTTCAAAAAGACACACTGCTTTACGATGAGCAAATTTATTAAGTCCCAACACATGGATAGTTCCCACTTCTAACAATTACAACTTCAATCATTTCATCCTTTTTGCACGAAAATCTTTTATGTTCAACCAGATACTCAATGCAAAACATGTTATGAAAACGATTAGCGTTACATCATCTACCAGTTGAATCGGAAAATTAATTCCCGTTAATTTAAGCACCAGGAACTGAATGTATGAATTTGTATGATCAACATAACCTAGTTTTTGCCGTACCTCCCAATGCCATTGTGTGCAAAAACAATATCCCCATCCATACCAGATACCCAAAACAAACCAGGAAAAAGCGGTTAGAGAAAGCGTGACCAGGTGCCATTTTCGGGTACTTCTGAAAATCCATCCTACCATATTGAATAGGGTAAATGCGGTGTGAAATACAAAGAAAAAAATATTGAGAAACTGGTACCACATGTAATGGATGATTGATGCAAAAGTAAAAATATTGACGCATAGATTGGCAATTTGCTAATCCATAAAACGATAAATGAATCGGATTTAAATTCCTCTTTTTGGCTACAACAAACATAGATTTGGATACATCACTTGTTTTGTTTGTGCGGAGCTTTGCAGTAACAAAAAAACAAAATATGAAAATAGTATTAACAGGCTCTTTAGGGAATATAAGTAAACGACTCACCCAAATTTTAGTTCAAAACGGACATTCAGTCACCGTTATCAGCAGCAAAAAGGAAAGACAAAATAAAATTGAGGAATTAGGCGCGACAGCTGCCATTGGCACAATGGAAGACGTCGATTTTCTCACAAAAACTTTTACAGGCGCGGACATAGTCTATCTCATGGAAACACTTGGCGCCGGTAGTTTCTTCGACCAAAATATTGATTACGTGGCTGTTATTAATAAGATTGCCAATAATTATAAACAAGCTGTTGAAGATTCGGGTGTAAAGCACGTGGTGCATCTCAGTAGCATTGGAGCACACACTGATAAAGGAAATGGAATGTTGGCGTTTCATTACAATGTAGAAAACATTTTGAGACAATTGCCGGATGATGTCTCTGTTAAATTTATGCGTCCTGTAGGTTTTTACGTTAATATGTTCGCCTTTATCCCAACCATAAAAACACAAAATGCCATCGTGCAAAATTATGGCGGAGATGAAAAAGAACCGTGGGTTTCACCGTTGGATATTGCTGCTGTGATTGCCGAAGAAATGGAAAAGCCTTTTGAAGGTAGAACCATTCGCTATATAGCCAGCGAGGAAGTTTCTCCAAATGAAGTGGCCCAAATTTTGGGCGAAGCTATCGGAAAGCCTGGTTTAAAATGGCTGGAAATTCCTGACGAACAAATGCTGAATGGAATGAAAGCAGCAGGAATGAATCCGGAGATTGCGAAGGGTTTGGTGGAAATGAATGCGGGCAGACGTAGCGATGTATTGTATGAAGATTACAAACAGCACAAACCGACTTTAGGGAAAGTGAAGCTGACTGATTTCGCAAAGGAATTTGCAACCGCATTTTTTAAATCCTAGTACATTTATTGCAAGCAGTAATATTTATCAGCGAGATTTTTTAAAAACAGTATAAACGAAAAATAAAACTTATGTATACACCAGAAATAACAATAGCAGAAAACAGCAATCATCCATTGAAAGTAAAACGTTTCGGATACGGAACCATGCGCCTTACAGGTCCGGGCATTTGGGGAGAACCTGCCAACCGCCCCGAAGCATTGCAAATATTAAAACAATGCATTGAAAGCGGTATCAATTTTATAGACACTGCCGATTATTATGGTGAAGATGTAACCAACCGTTTAATAGCAGAAGCCTTATATACCTATCCAGACGATTTGGTGATTTGCACCAAAGTGGGCGGGGCAAGAAAACCCGATAAAAGTTGGATTTCTTTTAATCGTCCTGAGAATTTAAGGACCAGTATAGATAATAATTTACGTACTCTGAAAAGAGAACAAATAACATTAGTCCATTTCAGGATAATTTCCGAAGGTGGTGTGCCTTTCAAAGAATCCATGGATGCCATGTTTGAGATGCAGAAAGAAGGAAAAATATTACATGTAGGCGTAAGTAATGTGAGCCCGGATGAATTTAAAGTTGCTATGGCAATGGGTGATATCGCTTCCGTAGAAAATATGTTTGGCCATGCGCAACGCATCTCAAAACAATTTGCACATGGAGGAGAAAACAGGGGCGGCGAAGAAGTGTTGGCTATCTGCGAGGAAAATAAAATACCCTTGATTCCTTACTTCTCTTTGTTCCAATCAATGCCTAAAAAGGATGAAAGAATTTCTACCATTGCAAAAAAATACAACGCCACAGATGCGCAAATAAATTTAGCATGGCTACTGCATCGCTCTCCATGGATTTTACCAATACCAGGCACTTCTTCGTTAAAACATTTTGAAGAAAATTTAAAAGCGACTGAAATAGAATTGAGTGAAGAAGACATGAAATTTCTTGAATAAAAAATATTTAGAATTAAAAAAAAATAAAATGAATAAAAAAAATAAAATAGCTCTTGTAACAGGCGGAAGCCGTGGTTTAGGAAAGAGTATGGCAATAGCTCTTGCCAGCAAAGGCATTGATGTGATGATAACTTACCATACAAATGAAGAAGCAGCAGACAATGTTGTTTCAGAGATTCGATCTCTCGGACAAAAAGCGGTTGCTTTCCGGTTGGACACTTCGAAAACAGGTTTATTCGATAATTTTGTTAAAGAGGTAACAGCCTATTTACAAGAACAAACCGGCCATCCGAATTTCGATTTTCTGATTAATAATGCAGGAACCGCCTTATATGCACTTGCCGCAGAAACAACAGAAGAACAATTGGATGCGACGTTCAATATTCACTACAAAGGAGTATTTTTCTTAACCCAAAAAATATTGCCCTTCATTAACGAAGGCGGAAGCATTATCAATATCTCTTCAGGATTATCCAGAATGACTTTCCCGGGTTCTTCAGTGTATGCATCCATGAAAGGCGCTGTCGAAATCTTAACGCGTTATTTAGCGAAAGAATTAGGGCCAAGAAAAATTCGTGTTAACGTAGTTGCACCGGGAGCTATTGAAACAGATTTTGGCGGTGGCCGAACCCGAGATAATAAAGAAATTAATGAACGCATAGCGGGTCTCACCTCTTTAGGCCGTGTTGGTTTGCCTGGTGATATTGGCGGAGTGGTTGCCTTTTTATGTACTGAGGACGCGGGCTGGATAAATGCGCAACGCATTGAAGTTTCGGGTGGACAAGCTCTTTAAAATAAATTCTAAATTTGCAATATGGCCAACAATCAACCTTACCGGTTAAAAACTATCAGTGAATTTCATCATCTCAGGAATTTGCCGACACCGGAGCATCCGTTAATCAGCGTGGTGAATGTAGAGGACATGAAAACTTTTAGTGACGAAGAGCCGAACATTTTCGTCTATGATTTTTATTTCATTGCCTTGAAAAGAAATTGCGCTGTCAAAATGAAATATGGACAACAGGAATATGATTTTGATGAAGGCACTATGTTTTTCGGTTCCCCGAACCAGGTGTTCGGAGTGGAGCATGACAAAAACAACCCGGCAGAAAAAAAGTCGGGCTGGATGATGTTCATTCATCCTGATTTTTTGTGGAAAACAAGCCTGGCAAAGAACATAAAGCAATATGAATACTTTGATTATTCTGTTCATGAAGCTCTTTTTCTTTCTGAAAAAGAAGAGGCTGTTATGAACAATATTATAGAAAACATCCGGCAGGAATATCATTCCAATATAGATAAATTCAGCCAGGATATCATCATCGCTCAATTGGAAGTAATGTTCAATTATGCTGACCGGTTTTATCATCGCCAGTTTCTCACCAGGAAAATAACCAATCACCAAATCCTTGGTCGCATGGAAGAAATTCTTACGAAATATTTCGTAGGTGATGATTTACTAAGAAACGGTTTACCTTCTGTTCAGCACATTGCCGAAAGCCTGAACGTGTCGCCCAATTATTTAAGTGGATTATTAAAAACATTGACAGGACAAAGCACACAACAACACATTCACAATAAATTGATTGAAACAGCAAAAGAAAAATTATCAACAACCAATTTATCAGTGAGTGAAATTGCTTACGAATTGGGCTTCGAATATCCTCAATCATTCAGCAAATTATTCAAAACAAAAACCCACTCTTCACCGCTGGAATTTCGGGCTTCGTTTAATTGAAATAATAGAAAAGCAATAATTGATTTTCATAAACTCAATGGTCTATCTTGGCCAGAACATCCCCTTATTAGTTTGACATAAACTTTTCCGGAATTTTGGCTAACTGAAAGCGTATTTCGACTAAATGTTTTTTGAAATGGTTGCCCACCTTTGTATCCTAAAAAAACATTAAATAGTTAATTATGAAAGCAATAAGAATTCATGAATTTGGTGGACCCGAAGTAATGAAAATTGAAGAAATTGAGCGCCCTGTTCCGGCATCCGATGACATTTTGGTAAAGGTATTTGCAAGTGGTATCAACCCTGTCGACCGGGCAGTTCGCAAAGGCGGAAACGATTTTTTAAAGCCGCACTTAAAGTTGCCTATGACATTAGGCTGGGACGCAGCAGGCATCGTAGAAGAAACAGGCAGCAACGTTACAGGATTTAAAAAAGGTGATGAAGTGTATGGTGTTCCTAATTTTCCCGGCAGCAATGGAAGTTATGCTGAATATTGTGCCGCAAAAGAAAATCGGTTCGCAATAAAACCAAAGAGCATTTCTTTCAATGAAGCAGCAGGTGTGCCTTTGGTGGGGCTTGTGGCGTGGGCAGGTATATTTGAGTCGGGAAAGTTGAAACCGGGACAACGCATTCTCATTCACGGTGCGTCTGGTGGTGTGGGAAGTTTTGCGGTGCAGTTTGCAAAGGCAAAAGGTGCTTATGTTTTTGGAACTGCTTCTGCCGGCAATCTCGAATTTTTGCAGGAAATCGGTGCTGATGAAGTGATTGATTACAAAAACCAAAAGTTTGAAGAGTTGGTGGAAGAGATTGATGTTGTATTTGACGCTTCGCCACTTCGTGATGAAAGTCAGCGATTAAAATCTGTAATGGTATTAAAAAATAGCGGAATTTTGGTCAGCGTAAACATTGATTTTCCATTTAGCGAGACGGTTTTGCAAGCGCTTTCAAAAAAGAATGCCAAAGGTGAACTTCTTTATGGAGAAATGAATCATCGGGACTGGTTAAATGAAATCGCACAATTAATTGACGATGGCAAAGTAAAAGTTATCATCAGCAAAGTTTATCCTTTGGAACAAATTGCCGAAGCGCACAAAGAAAGTGAAACATTCCACGTTCGTGGTAAACTTGTCCTGGAAATAAGAAAGGAATATTAAACGGTATGAAGCATATTAAAACCATAAGCGAATTTCATGAGCTGAGGCAACTGCCTAAACCTGAACATCCGCTGATAAGTGTAATCGACGTTGAAACCGTTAAGCATATGCATATCGATGAGCCGATTAATTTACTGTTGGATTTTTATTTCATTGCCGCAAAAAAAGTTTCTAATTCCAGGAATGCAAGAATGAAATATGGACAGCAATGGTATGATTTTGACGAAGGCATTATGGCTTTTATGTCGCCCAACCAGGTTTTTAGTGTTGCTCTTGATAAGGATAAAGAAATAAAACAATCAGGGTGCGTGCTGCTCATTCATCCTGATTTCTTATGGAATACAACATTAGCAAAAACCATAAAGCGATATGATTTTTGGGATTATTCAGTAAATGAAGCCTTGCTTCTTTCTGAAAAAGAAGAAGCCACAATCAACAGCATTATTCAAAATATTAAGCAGGAATATCATTCCAACATTGATAAGTTTAGCAAACAAATTATTATTTCGCAAATTGAAAGTTTGCTCAATTACGCGGAAAGATTTTACCATCGCCAATTCATCACACGTGAAAAAGCAAATCATCAAATACTCGACCGTTTGGAAAAGTTAGTTAGTGATTATTTTAACAGCGAAGATTTAATTAACAGAGGCTTGCCTACTGTTCATTACGTTGCTGAACAATTGCATCTTTCTCCCAAATATTTAAGTAGTTTATTACATGCATTAACGGGACAAAACACGCAGCAATACATTCACAATAAACTGATTGAAAAAGCAAAGGAAAAACTCTCCACCACGGAACTTTCAGTGAGCGAGATTGCCTACGAATTGGGTTTTGAACATTTGCAATCATTCAGCAAATTATTCAAAGCAAAAACCAATTCTTCACCGCTGGAGTTTCGGGCTTCGTTTAATTGAGCAAGAATGAATATCAGCTAACAAACAAATAATTAGGTTTTGATATTCGAAAAATAACGCACGATTCTCATTTTGGTTACAATGTTCCTTATTTCAGCTACACATACCGTATTTCCTCTTTTGATCTTTGCATCATTGTTTAATTAAAATAATTACGTTATGACAGATCAAAATGAAAGCATCGCAAATGTTGTTTACAAAAAAGAAAAAGTATGGTTTATTACGGGTTCATCCAGGGGGTTTGGGCGAATATGGACTGAAGCAGCTTTGGAACGTGGCGACAAGGTAGCAGCGACGGCCCGAAAGTTGGAAAGCATTGCCGATCTAAAAGAAAAATACGGCGAAAACGTGTTAATACTTCAGATGGATGTTACCCAACCCGGTCAAGTAAAGTCTGCTGTGGAAGCGGCCTACAATCATTTCGGCAGGTTGGATGTTGTTTTCAATAATGCAGGATACTCTCTTGTGGGAACGATTGAAGAAGCAAGTGCAAATGACATTCGGGCTCTCTATGAAACGAATGTACTTGGGCCGGTTTCTGTGATCCAGGCCGCATTGCCTTTGTTACGCAAGCAAGGAAGAGGACATATTTTGGGCACTTCGAGCGGTCTTGGCCATGTGGCATACCCGGTGATTGGTTATTACGCCTCTTCCAAATGGGCTTTTGAAGCTATCTATGAAAGCCTGGCCGCTGAAGTAAAACAGTTTGGTATTGATGTTACTATTATTGAGCCGGGAGCTTATGCGACAGAGTTTGGTAGCCCGGACTCTTTAAAGTTTGCAAAAAGCCTGGATGAGTATAAGGATCTTAAAGACCGGTTTATCGGAAGCATAAGAAACCTGAAACAAGGGGATCCGAAAGCAACACCGGAAGCGATCTTTAAAGTGGTGGATACCGAACAGCCTCCGTTACGCTTATTTTTAGGCAGCTATAATTTGCCTGAAATTAGGGAAGTTTATGCACAACGACTAAAGACCTGGGAAGAATGGGAAGCCGTTTCTAATTCGGCACAAGGATAAACTTTCGATTCCAGACAACCGATATGTATTTTTGTATCGGTTGTCTTTTTAATGCTTTGTTAATAGATACTGTTATTATTTTTACGAAATGCACTATTGACTTAGCTTTCATAAAATGTTTATGAAAACATGGGACACTTATAAAATAGAAAAAAATGAAAAAAAATGAGCACACCCCTCAAAGATTTATATCTCTGCCAGATGCATTAAAGACTTTAGGTTTGCCAGATCCTCAGCATCCATTGATTACGTTGATTAACGGCATAGACAAGCCATTGGATACACAACTTCCCATACATCGTCATGTGCTGAATTTTTATAAAATATCTTACAGGCCTTACCTGGGCGGCACCTTTAAATACGGGCAGACGCATTTTGATTTTAATGACGGAGGAATGATGTTTGCTGCTCCCAACCAAATCATTGGTAGTAACGAGGAGGAAAATGATACCGTTGAAAATGATTGTATCAATCAGCAAATCACGTTATTGATACATCCTGATTTTTTGTTGAATTATCCATTGGCCAAAAAAATCAAACAATACAACTATTTTTCCTATGCTACTAATGAGGCCTTGCATTTGTCAGAAAAGGAAATAGAAGTCATTTCTGCTATTTTCAGAATAATCGAAGATGAGTTAAATAGCCGCATTGATGAATTTAGCCAGGACGTGATTATTTCCCAAATTGAGCTGCTACTGAATTATGCCAATCGTTTTTATAAAAGGCAATTCATTACGCGGAAGACTGTAAACAGTACATTGCTACAAAACCTGGAAGCCATTTTAGACGAATATTTCGACGAAGAAAAATCGTTGAACCAGGGCATTCCGTCTGTGCTGTATCTTGCAGAACATTTGAATATTTCTCCGGGCTACCTGAGCGATATGCTGCGTTCACTTACAGGGCAAAATGCACAGCAACACATTCACGGAAAACTAATCGAAAAGGCAAAAGAAAAATTATCTACCACCGGTTTATCTGTAAGTGAAATTGCTTACGAATTAGGATTCGAACATTCGCAGTCGTTCAGCAAGTTGTTCAAAACAAAAACCAAACTTTCACCGTTGGAATTCAGGCAATCTTTTAACTAATGAAAAACAAATTGAAAAAGCCACTAGCGCGACACTGTTTAACAATAATTCTATAAAAAATAATTTTACAAAAAAAAATGGCAGCTCATTTCAAAGATTTAATTAAGAAAGCCTATTCAGCTTTTAACGAGAGAGATATTGACAAAGCACTTTCAACAATGCAACCAGACGTGCAGTGGTCAAAAGCCTGGGAAGGCGGTTACATCATTGGGCACGATGAAATAAAGAAATATTGGACAAGACAATGGACTGAAATAAATCCAAATGTTGAGCCAGTAGGATTTACTGAAAGACAGAATGGAAGTTTAGAAGTCGAAGTTCATCAAAAAGTAAAAGACTTACAAGGAAATATAATGTTTGATGGAATAGTGAAGCATGTTTACACTTTTGCCGAGGGCTTAATAAAAACTATGGACATCGAGTTAGTAGAGAACTGAATAAGTAAAACTAAACAAAACAAAATCCCGCGTGCCACTTCTTCTTCCTCATCAAAATAAAAATCCGAAGTATTTGTTTCTTTACTGTATCAGACAAATGCAGCAAGCCGTAACCTTTTGGTAAATTTGCTTCAACTGGTGTTATCCTCTTACAAATTATTATACAGCACAGTAGCATTACAATATGATTTTTGAATTTACTTCTTCATTCACTTTTGACTTTATCACCGATTTTTCAAAAAAGTATAATATTCCTCTTATGGATAATTATCTTTCTATTCCTGCATCTATGGGCGAGGGGTATGTTAGAAAAGTAGAATTTGGAAACGATTTCAGGCTGCTGATCCACCGTTATAAACTCAAGGAAGATTTGATTATCAAAAGAAATCCTGCTGTTGAGCCCAGCGATTTACTAAGTATTTTCTTTTATAACAATGAGCAACCTCTTGACCTGGTTTATAATGAAGAAAAGCCGGTAAAGTTTTCCCAGAAAAACGAATCAGCTATCCAGGTTACCACTAATGACTTAAGCTCTGTTATCCGGTTCCCGGCAAATACCGAAACGCATTATGCTGTGATAGGTATTACTTCATCAAAAGCAAAATCCTTGTTGGACATTAAAAACCCTAACAAGGTTTTACAGGCTATTACTACACGGTTGGCATCCTTTTTATATTTCGAAAGTATGATGCCTGATGTGCAACAGATATTGAAAAATATTGTTGCCATCAATATGAATGATGAGTTGAGCAATTTTTTGGTTCGGATAAAATTGCAGGAATTGTTATACCACTTGTTTCACAAATTATCGAAACGAGAAAATACTTCACAGAAAACTGTCAACAATGCCGATGCTGAAAAACTGGTGGCATTGCGCAACCTGATTTTATCTGACCTTAGTCAACTACCATCCTTACCCGAACTTGCTGTTGCAGCGGCAATGAGTGAAACCAAACTGAAACAATTATTCAAACAAACCTTTGGCGATACCATCTACAACTACTATCAAAAAGTAAGAATGGAAGAAGCGGCTTTTTTATTAAAACAAGCAGGTTATTCTGTTTCCGAAGTTGGCTACCAGCTTGGTTTTTCCAACCTCAGCCATTTCAGCCGCTTGTTCCAAAGACATTACGGATATACTCCAAAAAAATATGCTACTGCCGGATAGAAGCTCGGAATAAATAAAAACAAGATAAAGTTTTTTTGTACTGCATTCATATCTTTTGACATTTTGCATTAAAAGAAAGTGGAGGAAATAACCGCTGACGCAAGTTTTCAAAGCTGTGACTGATCGTTACTAAATTGTTGTCCTTTCTTGTACAAGTTTCATATTTGTGCCTGCTCCTTACTAAACTCCTGCTCAATCCTTCAATAAGTACTCAGTCTAATCTTACTGCTCAAATAGAATTCTTACCACTCATAATAAAAATATACAATATTGTATAGAATTGTTTTATTGTTGTAAAATAAATTCTTAACCCTCAAAAACAATAAAAATACGATGATTAAATACTTAATTTAAATAATGTCTATTCTGTTTTAATTAACAGATGCAGAACAAATAAAAAGGTAATTATTCAACATATTTGTACTTTATTTATTCCTCCAAACTAATTATGCAAAAAATATTCTGTTTTACCATTGCCAGCATTTTGCTTCCAATTTTAACCTTTTGCCAAAGCGCCTCATCCATTAAAGGGAATGTTTCTGATTCATCTATTAAAACTAAAACAGCTTTTGCTTCGGTCTCGGTTTTAGATGCAGTGGATTCGGTTTTAGTATCATTTACACGAACTGATGAAAACGGCAATTTTAAACTTGCCGATCTTAATCCGGGTAAATATATTATTTTGATTACCTATCCTGAATATGCAGATTTTGCTCAGGAATTAACTCTCAAACCTTCTGAAGACCTGGATTTTAATCATGTTTATATTACTCCAAAATCCAAATTGATGGAAGCAATTGTAATAAGGCAGGCGGCTATGAGAATTAAAGGAGATACCACAGAATATGTTGCCGATAGTTTTGCAGTAAAACCAAATGCCACTGTTGAAGATCTATTGAAAGAAATGCCTGGAATAACTGTAGATAAAGACGGGAAAATTACCCAACAGGGAAAACAAATTCAAAAAGTGTTGGTAGATGGAGACGAATTTTTTAGTGATGATCCAACCATTGCTACCAGAAATCTAAGAGCTGATGCGATTGATAAAGTACAGGTTTTTGATAAAAAAAGCGACCAGGCCGAATTCACCGGAATTGATGATGGGCAAACCACAAAAACACTAAATCTAAAATTAAAGTCCAGTGCAAAAAATGGCTATTTCGGAAAAGTATCTGTTGGTGGTTTAGACCAATATTATAATGCACAGGCATTAATTAACGCCTTTAAAGCTAAAAGAAAAATATCTGCTTTTGTAATCACAAGCACCTCAAACGCAACGGGATTAAACTTTATGGATGCCAACAGTTTAGGATTTGGAGGCGGTGGTGACGTAAGGATGGATGGTGGAGGTGCAGTCGTTGTCGGCGCATCAAGCGGTGGAAGCGGTGATATGGGCACCGGAAATTATAATGGACAAGGTTTGCCACAAAGCGTAAAAGCTGGAGCGCTCTTTTCAAATAAATGGGATAATGATAAATACAATGTAAACGCAAATTATCTTTTCAACCAGCTTGGTATACACAATACGGCTACTACATTCAATC
The DNA here is from genome assembly GCA_036509585.1 of Hanamia sp. Lineage (GTDB taxonomy): Bacteria > Bacteroidota > Bacteroidia > Chitinophagales > Chitinophagaceae > Ginsengibacter. The sequence continues at coordinate 14,702 of DATCFI010000158.1, forward strand.
AAAATACAATACAGAATGCGGTATATTATACCCGCGATACTACTGTATCGCATTCCGATAAATTGCAGCATGCCTTAAAAGGAATTATGGAAATTCAATTAGATTCATCTTCTTCCTTTAAGGTAAATGCAGGTGGTTTTACAGGAACTAATAACTCCAGCAGTTTAGATAATCAACAATACCTGAATGAAGAAAACCAATTGGTAAACAGCTCTATGAGAAATACCACTTCTACCGGAGCTAATAGCAACTTCAGTTCTTCTGCCATTTGGAGAAAAAAATACAAAAAAGTGGGAAGAACTATCTCTATCACTTTTGATCAAAAGTACAATCAATCCAACAGCGATGGATTACTAATAAACCACACGGATTATTATGACTCAACCGGTTTGGTAAACAATACCCAGGAAACGGATCAGAAGAAACTAAACAACAGTACCTCAAATGTATTAGGAACTAGGGTGGCCTATACTGAACCTTTGTCTAAAAAAGCATTTGTAGAACTCAACTACTCATTCTATAATAATAGTAGTGTACAAAAAAGCCTAAGCTACAATTTAGACGTAAATAATAAATATACCATTTTGGTAGATTCATTAAGCAGCGATTTCAAATACATTTACAATACCAATAGCGGCGGCGTTAACTTCCGTTATAATGAGAAAAAATACAATTTTTCAGCAGGTGGTAATATTGCAAATACCGCATTTCAACAAACCGATTTATTTAAGGATACTGCCAGAAAATACAGCTACTTCAATTTATTTCCACAGGCCACTTTAAATTATAAATTTAATTCATTTTCTAACATTAGGGTAAATTATAATGGAAGCACAACACAACCAACCATAGATCAGTTGCAACCTCTAAAAAATAATAATGATCCATTGAATATTGTGGTAGGAAATCCGGATTTAAGACAACAATTTACTAACACTTTCGGAATGAATTATTCCACTTTTGAAATGATGAGTGAACGTTTTATCTTTTTGGGAGTCAATTATTCTACTACAAAAGACCAGATAAGTAATAGCTATACCATCGATGATAGGGGAAACAGAGTTACCAAATATATCAACGTAGATGGCAATTACAATTTAAGTGTATTTGGAGGCTTCAACATGAAAATTCCAAAATCCAACTGGAGAGTGGGTTTAAGTCCGAATGCATTTATTTCTCAAAATACCAATTTTGCAAATAATGTAAAAAATCTTTCAAACAACCTTACCTTTTCTCCCAGAATCAGTTTGTCAAACCGGAAGAACAATGTATATGAATTAAACCTTTCTGCATCTCCTGCTTACACCACTTCCAAATCAAGCATCAACCCATTAAATAAAACAAAGTACTGGACCTACACTTATTCAGTTGATGGAAGCTATATGTTACCTGGTAAATTAGAAATAGGTTCTAATGCCAATTTCTCTTTCAGCCCAAAATTGAATGCACTTGCTGAGGCGAATAATGTGATTTTATGGAATGCATATTTGGAAAAGAAATTCCTGAAAAATGACGTGCTTACTTTACGTGCAAGCATCAACGATATTTTGGATCAAAATAAAGGATACTCACGCAATGTGGATACAAATAACAATGCCATTACAGAACAGCGTTACCTTACTTTTCAACGCTATGGCATGCTTACTCTAACCTATAATTTTAACAACAAAGGTGGCACTCCGATGAAATCCAAGGGCCCTTCAATGAGATTTTAATATGAAAAAAATAATAGTACTATCAACAATTATATTCTTAGCGAAAAGCAGTTTTGCACAAAGCCAGATTATAAAAAAAGCGAAAATTGAATTTGAACGCACAGTAAATGCCTGGGCAGATTTAAGAAGTGATTTTGCAGACCAAATAAAAAAAAATACACCTGAATATTCAGTCAGCTATTTCAATTTTGAATCTGACGGTTTCAAAGCTATTTATAAACCCGGAAAGGAAGTCGCTTCCACTTCTTCAGGAGGAATGATGTTCTTCCGATCATCTCCGGCCTCTGATAATATCGTATATAGCGATTATGGAAAGAAAACATCTATTTCGCAAAAGACAATATTTGATAAAACCTATCTTATTGAAGATAGTCTCAGACACGCCAAATGGAAAATAACCAACGATTTCAGAGAAATCGCAGGATTCAATTGCAGACGTGCAACAACAGTAATTATGGATTCTGTTTTCGTGGTTGCATTTTATACCGATCAAATCTCGATTCCGGGTGGTCCTGAAAGTTTTAACGAACTCCCCGGAATGATATTGGGTTTGGTAATTAACCGCCTGCATACTACCTGGTATGCTACTAAAGTGGAGGTAAATTCAGTAAACGATGATGGCATTCAACCACCAACAGGAAAAGCTGAAAAGATAACTCCAACAAAACTGACTGATGTACTGAAAAATTTATTTTCAGGTGGAGGCGGAATGGGTAACAATGACAAAATAGTTTGGTCTGTTCTTATATAAACACATCAACTAAAAGATGGAATAGTGACTCGTCCGAAAAATCTTTTTGGTGAAGCTGGGTACTTGTAACTGGTCGTTAATAATATGATCATTAAAAAAATAGAGTCATCTTTTCTAACTAATCTTTCAATTAGCAATCAATCCAATCTTGCTAATTTCAATAAACGACTGCCATTTTGGATATAATAATCTTCATAGCGGTGAAGCTTTTAATGTTTTTTTAGAAACATTGAGGGATTGACATTATTAATAAACGAACAAATCAAATGAAAGTAATGGGGCATCAGCACCCAGGCATACAATTGCAATCCTTGATTTTTCGTGCAATATCGAATCCTATCTAAAAGGATATTTCTGTAAATATCCCAGATAAAAATGTCTATATTATTACCGGATAGGACTATTTATAAGCCCCTTAAGGTTATTTTACCCACGTGATTCAAATCAACTTTGCTGTATCAAAAAAATATAACAAAGATGAAAAAATTACTAATGCCCTTTATAAAAGGTAAATTCGAATTGAAAAATCATTTGGTAATGGCACCAATGACCCGCAGCCGTGCTATTGACAACCTACCCAATGAATTGATGGCAACCTATTACGGTCAGCGTACCGGTGCAGGATTAATTGTTACCGAAGGCACGGCCCCTGCTCCCGAAGCGTTGAGCTATCCCAGGATACCGGGAATTTTTAGCCAAAACCAAACAGATGCATGGAAACCGGTTACTAATAAAGTACACATTGACGGAAGCAAAATATTTTTGCAATTGATGCATACGGGCCGTATCGGGCATACCGATAATCTGCCTAAGGGAATCAACCTGGTGGGTGCTTCAGACATTAAAGCAACTGGTCAGATATTCACCGACACCAAAGGTTTGCAGGACTTTTCAGCACCCGTTTCGCTTTCAAAAGGAGGAATCAAAAATGTAATCAATGGTTTTGTATTGGCTTCGCAAAATGCCATTGAAGCTGGTTTTGATGGAGTAGAAATTCATGGAGCTAATGGTTACTTAATAGAGCAGTTTTTAAATCCGAATGTAAACAACCGCAAGGATGAATACGGTGGAAGTATGGAGAATCGTAGCAGGTTTATTATTGAAGTAGTGCAGGCAATTGCCAATGCCATCGGAAAAGAAAAAGTAAGCGTTCGTTTTTCGCCGTTTTCCAAATTGGGTGATTTGGCACCGTATGATGAACAGGAAACGATTGACACCTATTCATGGCTTGCGCAAAAATTAGATGAACTGCAAATCGCTTATATACACGTGGCCGTCAATGCGCCTATTCCAGAAAAAACTTTCCAAGTCATTCGCAAAAACTTTTCAGGAACTATCATTTTAAGTAACGGGCTTACTCCGGAAACGGGTGAAGTAGCGCTGCATGCAGGTTTTGCAGACCTCGTCGCCTTCGGACGTTCTTTCTTGTCCAACCCGGATTTTGTAGAGAGAATAAAAACAAACGCAGAACTGAATCCTGTTGACTATAACGCGCTCTACACGACTGGCTCACGAGGCTATACAGATTATCCTGCATTGAAGTCATCCACGCAATTAAAAAAATATCAAAATGAAATTTATCAATAAAGTAGTGTTGTAATGGAAGTGCCAAACGATTAATGTGGACGCAGGAAGAAGTTCTCTTTAATAATAAGTAAATTGGCAACTTATTTATGTTAGGATACCTATTTAGGGAGCAGCCATTCATGAGCAATGTTTGACGATATTGTCAATGTCTGGCTGTCAGCCTTAAAAGTTTAACGGGAAATATTGGAATTCATCAGGTATCATCAAGGTAATAATCGGTCAAACCATCAAAATAAAAAATCCAGTTTATTTGTTGGTCTACTATGTTTTAGTTCCTGGCAATTTTATAGACAAGGTTGATTGAATTACAATTCATAATTACGCTATTCCCTTATTTGTCCATTCCCTTTTATCACCCACTTTTCTGTAACTAATTTCTCCAAAGCAAATGGCCCGCGTGCATGGAGCTTTTGAGTTGAAATACCAATCTCTGCTCCAAGGCCAAATTCTTCACCATCCGTGAAGCGGGTAGATGCATTGGAGTAAACAGCTGCTGCATCTACTTCTTTCAAAAACCGGGCGCATTGTTTTTTATTTTCCGAAACAATGGCCTCCGAATGTTTGGTAGAATATTTTTGAATATGCTGCAAAGCCTCGTCTGTATCTTTCACAATTTTAATAGCACATTTAAGACTTAAAAACTCACGGCCAAAATCTTCATCCGTTGCTCTTACCAAGTTCGGATACCCTTTTAATAATGGGTAAGCTTTTTTATCTGCAAATATTTCCACTTGATATTTTTCCATTCCCGGTTTTAATTTTTCCAGGAATGCAGGAGCAATCTTTTCATCTACCAAAATAGCATCAACCGAATTGCAAACTGATGGCCGGGAAACTTTTGCGTTGACAACAATGTCAACCGCCTTTTTTATGTCAGCTTCTTTCTCCACATAAATATGGCAAACACCTGCGCCCGTTTCGATTACCGGTACCCGGCTGTTTTCACGCACATACTTAATAAGGCCATCAGAGCCGCGTGGAATGATTACATCCACATAGCGGGTAGCCGTAAACAATTCTTTTACTGCATCCCTGTCGGCTGGTAACAGGGTAACACAATTGGGATTGATATCGTTTTTCAGAAGTGCATTTTTGATAATCTTTATAGCAGCCTTATTTGTTTCATCCGCATCGCTACTACCTTTGAGCAGGCAACCATTTTGGCTGCGCAGGCATAATGCGGCAATGTCGAAAGTTACATTCGGCCTTGATTCATATACAGCGCCTACCACGCCCATCGGAACGGAAAATTTTTGTAATTGCAATCCATTGGGTAAAATTCTTTCCTGCAATTTTATACCTGCAGGGTTTGGCAGTTTGCTGATGTTGCGGATGCTTTTGGCAATGTTCTTTATTCGCTGTTCGTTCAGCAACAATCGATCATTTTTCGGATTATCCGGATCTTGTTTTGCCAGGTCTTTAGCATTCGCTTTTAATACCTTTCCGGCATTTTCCAAAAGCCCATCTGCTATGGATTGTAAGGCAGCTTTTATTTGCTTATCGGTGCAGTTTCGCAAATCAATGGCGGCCTTGTATGTTTTTATAATGAGAGGTTCAACGGGTTGCATTTTCTGTTTTTTGAGTTCAAATATTTAGGCACTTACGCGAAAATATCTAAATATTTTTTAGATAATTTATGCTGCTACTTTTTTCTGTTATTAATACAAACTTTTGTTGTCAAAATTTCGCGAAGAACTTCGGACAACTCTTGCGTTTTAGAAACGAAGTTTCTTCTTTGTGTTCCTTTGTGCTCTTTGATGCTTCGTGTGAAAAAAAATTAGGAAGCAAAAGAACCAGTTAACACACAAAGTCACAAAGAACACGAAGATGCACAAAGAATTTTTTCTTCTAAAAAATAAAAAAAAGTTTTCCTTCGTGCCGTTACTTCTGATTGTTCCCCGAAGGATTATTTTCTCAGCAGAAAAATCATTAGTTTCTTTCTTTATTAAAAAAGTACAATATCATCTGCATGAGCTGCCATCACATGTTTTATATGAAGATTTTCAAACAGCGGTTCAGCTGCAATTTTCACCTTGGCTACACCGATGATTTTTTCTTCCTCATTCATAATCTGTACCACCTCGCCCGCAGCAAATTTACCCTGAACGTTTGTAACGCCAACAGTTAGTAAGCTTCGGCGTTGCTCCAATGCTTTCACTGCTCCTTTATCCACTGTAATGCTGCCAAGTGTGATGCTTCCACTTGCCAGCCACTTTTGTCTTGCTTTTAAATTACTTTGTTGTGCTGTAAATATACTTCCATTGTTACCTGCAAGCGCATCGGCAAAAGGGTTGATGCCTGACAGACCGCAAATAATAACCTGGATGCCCAATGATACAGCTAACCTTGCAAAGGTGAGTTTGGAAACCATTCCTCCAAGTCCAAGGCTGCTTTTTTCCCTTTTTACATAGCTCATCACCGTGCCGTCTATCTTCCCGATAACGGGAATGATTTCTTTTTTGTCATTTAAAAATCCACCGACGGAGGTACAAATAATAAGGCTTTGTGCATTGAAACCAATTGCTATCAAAGTGGCCAGCTCGTCATTGTCTGAAAATTTTAACTCAACATTGCTTACAAGGTCGTTTTCGTTTACAACAGGTACTATTCCATTGTTCCAAAATGCTTCAAATGTTTCTTTCAGTTGGAGAAACTGCGGACGATTACTGAAATGATATCGTTCGCAAAGCGCCTGCGCCACCGGTATTTTATAGTCGGCAAAATATTTTTGATACAATTGTATCAAAATGGGATTACCAATAGCTGCGGCGGCTTTTCTTTCACTTAAAGTTCCTTTGTAATGTTGAATAAACGCTTTGCCACTGCCCACTGCGCCGCTACTCACCAACACCACGTTATATGTTTTAGAAAGTTCGGCAATAGACGCCGCCACTTTCTTAATAACCGGTTTCCTGATCACTCCATTTTCGTCTGTTATTGAAGCGGTGCCCAGTTTAATTACAATTACCTGCTTTTGCATTAGGCAAAAATATTGATTACCCGATAATTAAAAACGCTTCTTCTGTTATTTACAAAAAGATAATGAATCATAAGGTATGGAGTATCGGAGAAATTCTTGAGATGCAAATTCGAATTAAATGAATGGAATTGCTTGTACCTGTGATTTGAGTAGATGTTTCGAACTCAGACAATCGCTCAAGCCAGGTCAAATCATCATGTTAATTTTTCCATAATTATCATTTGGATCATTACCAAATTCTTTTCACAATATGCGATTCAGTGGCGAAGGCAGTGGTTAAATTTTATTAAACAGTCAAGAATTTTGAACGCTTTCTTCCAGGTTAGGCTGTCCGAAATAATTTATTTTTTTCACGGTTTCCACGTTTATCTGAATAAATTTGCAAGTCTTATCCGAATCATTCTTTCAAACAGCAAGAAAGATGTGGTTCCTTTTGCCGTGATGTATTTTTATTGATTATTTTATTAGTTAACAGGGCTGATTAAACGAAGAAAAAATTACAGTAAAGCAACAATTAACCGACATTCTGTTTTGAAAATAACTTATTGATAAGTATTGAATTTAAACTAAATAGGAATGTCTGATAAAAGTTTCTTTACTGTAATTACAGAGCAGCATTGAATTATCTTTTAATTCAGTAGGCCAATTCCTAATTTGTGTTACTAATTATGTACCGGAAGAAACGAATCATTTTTTCCATACTCCATCGCCTGTTCAAAAAAATTGGTGGGATATTCTATTTTTACATCACTGATTTTATCTCCATCCATTACAGGAACCAGCTTGGGCTGAATGAATCCTTTGTAAGGTTTTATGTTTAATTTTTTATAGCGCTCCAATACCTCTTTGTGCAATGCTGGATCTACCTTTACACCATACGTTTCAATAAGATTTTTACCCGCGTTATAATCTCCCTGCGATTTGATACGTTGTATTTCGCGAAGCAATTGGCCGAAAAGATCACGCAACTTATTGTAATCATTAATTTGCACATAAGTTTTCCCGTTCTTTTTTACAAACTCCACCACATTGCCTTTTTTGCCTTTCTGATACGTCCACATCGCATTCAGTTGCCGGTTGCGCATGTGTGCTTCTTCCAGGTCCGCACCGGGTTTGAGACGCACAAGTTGCGTCATTAGTCCGTTCATCATGTAAGAGTCATACTCCGCTTTGCCTACTTCGAGAGAAGGCATCACACCTATCTCAATTAATTTGGGATCCATGATATAATACAATCCAACTAAATCGGCGCGCGCTTCTTCCAGTGCGGAAGCATAAGTTTTCAAAGTTTTATCAGGAGTTTCTACGCCGGGATTTAACTGTCCGGAAGCATGGCCTATGGCTTCATGCATATCAGTATGAAGATCTTCGGCGAGATCGCCCCACTTTCTGATACGGGCTTTTACTGAATCATTTAGTGCAAATTCATCCAGCATGCCGCTGTTAGCGCTGGCCACGTTATAAGAATGAACAATATTGCTCAGTGCTACCGATTTGGAGCCATGTTCTTGTCTTATCCATTCGTTATTAGGCAAATTAATTCCGATAGGCGTAGCGGGTGTAGCGCTTCCTCCTTCCACAATTACCGTTATAGCTTTTGCAATAATCCCTTTTACATTTTTCTTTTTATCTTCCGGTAAAATAGGGGAGTTATCTTCGAACCATTGCGCCTGGGCGGCAATAGCATTTATAGTTTTAGTAGCCGCCATATCTTTCATAGAAACCAAACCTTCCCAACTTCCCTTTCTCCCCAGTGGATCAGAGTAAACTTCTATAAAACCATTCACTACATCCATTCTGCTATTGATATCTTTTACCCATGCAATATTGTATTCATCCCATGTGTGCAGGTCGCCGGTTTTATAAAATTGCACCAGCAATTGAAGTGCGGTTTTTTGATCCTTATCTTCCGCCACAGTGATTGCTTTCTCCAACCAGTCGATTATTTTTTCAATAGCTGCAGAGTACATCCCGCCTGCCTTCCACACTTTTTCTACTACTTTACCAGTGCTGTCTTTTTCTACTTTACTATTAAGCCCCCACTGAGGCTGATTACCTTTCGAATCGAACTTTGCATAAAAATCTTCCACTTCTTTTTGTGTCACGCCTTCATAAAAGTTGACAGAGGATGACTTTACATCATCAACTTTGGGATCCAGGTTCACAAGTTTAGGTTCTATTTTAGCATCATAAATAATCGGTTTTATTCTTGTCAGAAAAGCATTCATACTTTCGCCGGGATTTCTCGGAAACAGAGTAGAGTCGCTTGCTTTGGCCACAGACAAAAAATAGTCGGCAGAGCACTCAGGAAAAAATTTATCGTTGCTGTAATGGTGATGATTTCCATTGCTGAACCAAAAGCGCCCGCAATAGGTTTCAAATTTCTTCCAGTTGTCCGTGGTTTTATCGCCGGTATAACTTCCATACATCGCTTCCAGCGTTTTGCGAAGCATGATTCCATACTTGCTTTTTTGATCGTAAAAAATATCACGGCCCGCAAGTGCAGCTTCGTATAAATAATAAGCAAGTTGTTTTTGCTGAAGATTAAGCTGATTAAAGCCTGGCGCCTCGTAGCGCAGTACCTGAATATCTGCAAATGATTGCGCGGTTACTTTGAACGAAGTATCATAAGCTACGGCAGCAGTGTCAACAATATTTGCACTGTCTTTTGCAGAAATCGTCGTCGTTTCGGAACTGTTACTATTGCATGATGCTATAACAAATATGAGGCAGCATCCGAAACACCATTTTGCTTTAATCATAAAATTTATTTTAATGTATAAATATAAGAAATTAAAAAGGGACACGAATTATCTTTATTATGATGCCTGCTAAAAATCTCAAAAGACAAGAATAGCAGTAAAGGAAGAAATAACTATGATTTTTATTTTTTCGAATTGGGGCTTTGAATAGGTATTCATGAAGAAACGATGCAAGTAAGAAACAATTTTAAAAATTATGTTGATTAGATAACAATGCAAAAAAAGGAGGCAGAAACGCGATAATTATCAACAATGATTTTTAGCGGAGTTGCGAGAGAATATTTGTAATATTGTTTAATAAGGGAAAGGCAATTAAGATTGACAAAAAATGAAAACAAGTACAACAAGATTTTCAGACCGAGTAGATGACTACATTAAATTCCGACCTCATTATCCCAGCCAAATTATTGAGGGGCTTAAACGAAAAATTGGATTTAGCAAAGAAGATATCGTTGCTGATATTGGTTCGGGAACAGGAATTTCATCCGAAATATTCATAGACAATGGAAATAAAGTTTTCGCTGTAGAGCCCAATACAGAAATGAGACAAGCTGCCGAAATAACTTTTAGCGAAAAACCGAATTTCATTAGTGTTAACGGAACTGCAGAAAATTCAAATTTGGAAAGCAATAGTATAGATTTAATTTTTTGTGGGCAAGCATTTCATTGGTTTAATAAGCAAGTTTCAAAATTGGAATTTTCACGAATATTGCGAGCTAACGGAAATATTGTTTTGGCCTGGAATGTAAGAAACGAAGAAAATGAATTTCAAAAAGAATACGAACAAATTTTAATCTCCAATATTGCAGAGCATAAAGATGTAACTCATAAAAATATTTCCGATCAAACGATAGCTGATTTTTTTGAACCTAAGGTGGCTTTATTTGACAGTATAATAAATTTGCAGGAATTTGATTTGGAAGGTTTAAAAGGAAGGCTAAAATCTTCATCTTATTGTCCAAAGGAAGGAACGGAACACGACAGGCTTTTTAAAGAAATAGAAAGCCTGTTTAAAAAATTTGAGCACAATGGAATTGTGAAATTTGAATACCAAACTAAAATATACTACTGTTGACACTGATTTTTCGCAAGCAGCCTGACGTGCTAAAATCTTCCAAAAGGCATACACAATAAAGCAACAAATTCCTGTTATTCTTTCTCAGGAAATTTCTGAGCTTCTTGGCTGGCATATTCTTCCTGCGGATCGGGTAGCGTTTTGATCGTTGAATTTTGTAATGAAATCACCGACGACTCGGAATACAGGCCTACCCCATTTCCGGAATAAGTGTAATCCATGAGCGTAAGCTTTACTTCATCATTAATCGATAGTTCAATATAATTCCCATAACGTATCAGCCTAAAATGAAAAGTTTTTTTACCATCCAATTTAAAAGTGCCAGACTGTATATCATTGAAAATAAAGTTGTGGCGTGTATTCAAAGCATTAAAACCCCAGGCTCTTAATTGCAATAAGCCGTTCATTACATCAAAGGAAATAAAGTAACCATTTCCCGCTTCATCCATATCACTCACCAGGCCCAGTTTCCCCATTCCTTCCACTGTTAGTAAGCCTTCCCATATAAATCCAGGTGATGGTTTTTGAAAACAAAATATTTCATACCCGCTTCTTGAACCGCACGTCCATTTATCCTGCGTAATATCTGAGGTAGCTGTAGGATTAGAAAGAATATGTTCAACGACTCTTATTTCAGATTGATGTATGGTTCTTTTTACCATTTGCTCCCACCGGTAGTAGGTTTTTAGAATTAATCTTCCATCCTTATCTGTGCCAAGTTCTTTGGGTGGGGGAAGAACACGCATGGCGTTGATATTCCCATAGGCATAAAAGAAATTATATACTAACAAATGATCACCGTCTTTTACGGTTCGAGCCGCATAATTACCCTGCGGCAACAATACATCAGAATGAAAAGAATGATATTCACCCAAAAATTCCGGCGAAAACCAGTAACGCACTTTTATGTCCTCCCTGATAGACCCAATCAAGTAAAACTTCCCATTCAGCTTAAAAACACAAGGGCATTCAATATCGTCATACACCATTGGATATAGCAAAGGAGGCAATAATTCTATCTTACTATTTTCCAGTTTGGCCATGCCCACACATCCTCTCCGCGAAACGGGGCCGTAGATACTGCGTGCACAAATAAGAAGGTATGCATCACCGTCATATTCAAAACGGAATGGATCCCTGAAACTCAACCATTTTCTCGGATTGGTCCTTGATGTTTCATAATAAATCCCTTTAGGCTCAATGGGCAAATATTTTTTGTTAACTTTTTTCCAGTCAAGGAGGTTTTTTGACTCGGCTATTCCTATTCTCGAAATAACGCCGCGGTCTTTGCGCTGCAGTCCGGTATAATACATTTCAAACCTGGTAACTTTTGTATTTTTTCCTTTTATTTTACCCGTCTTTTCACACACATGCATTGTCCAGAGCATATCGTCATCCCATTCTCCGGGATCACCAACAAACAATGCATTTTTGACACGCTTCCACGAGATTCCATCCTCAGACACGGCATGTGCTATATAATCATGGTTGGGAATAATAAGGTGAAACAAGTGATAGATTCCTTCATGAATGATCACTGTAATGTCGCCTATTTCCCAGTCGCTAAAACCTGATCCTGAATACATAATCTCGTCTTTCTTATTAGGGCTAAAAATACAAAATACTTCGGCTTATATTGATTTGGTTACTTTTACAGGTATCATTTTAATAATTGTTTAGCTTTGAAAGCTATTCTGACATGTATTAAAAACCATCGAAACTTCTACGTTCAGAGAATTTTGATCTTTAATTGATTTAGATCCGGGCAGTCGTACGGAGTTCTAGAAATCAGATCATAAATAATTTTACAGCTATAAAGAACAAATAAAAAATGAGTGGATACTACATTCAATTATTCAGCCCTCACGGGCTCATACGATTTAAAGATGCCGAAATAGGCAGGGACAAAGACACAGGCGGACAGGTAAAATACGTACTTGAATTATTAGAATATTTATCACATCATCCAGGGGTTCGAAAGATTGACCTATTTACACGAAGAATCGTTGACAAAAGGGTTTCTTCGTCTTATGAAAAAGAAATAGAAACGGTAAATGAAAAAGCGAGAATAGTGCGGATCACATGCGGTGGCAATAGTTACCGGCAGAAAGAATCGTTATGGGATTATTTAGATGAATTTATCGATAAGACGATCCGGTTTATTGAAAACGAAGATGATTTTCCGGATCTGGTACATGGCCACTACGCCGATGGCAACTACATCGCCGGCCAATTAAGCCAGGTATTTGGAATTCCTTTCATTGCTACCGGTCATTCACTTGGCAGAAATAAAAAGAAAATTTTATTGGAGCAGGGTCTTTCTCCTGAAAAGATTAATGAGAAATTCAATATCGAGAAAAGAATCGCAGTAGAAGAACATTTATTGCAGAAAGCGAATGTAATTATTGTAAGCACGAATCATGAGATAGATACCCAATATGGCTTATATAAAAATAAAAAGTCTGGAAGGTTTGAAGTCATTCCACCGGGTGTAAACCTTGATCTTTTCTATCCTTTTTACAGGTTGGACATGCCTTCTTTTAAGATGACGATTGAGCAGGAGCAGGCATTGTATCGGGTCAATTCCGACATAGAACGCTTTTTATTTAATCCGGCAAAGCCATTAATTCTTTCTATCGGCAGGGCCGATAAGCGCAAGAATTTTGAAAGGATCATCGAATCGTACGGGCAGGATAAACAATTACAAGCTATGGCGAACCTGGCCATTTTTGCGGGAGTAAGAAAGGATATTTCTGAAATGCCTGCCGATGAACAGGATATACTTACTAATCTGCTGTTGCTTCTTGATAAATATGACCTCTATGGGAAGATGGCCATCCCAAAAAAAAATGATCCTAAGCTGGAGATTCCTGAAATATACCGTGTGGCAGCCCGCAGAAAAGGAGTTTTTGTAAATGCAACTCCTGGCGAAAATTTTGGGCTGACGATCGTAGAAGCCGCCGCATGTGGCCTTCCTGTGATAGCTTCACCTACCGGGGGTCCTAAAGAAATTTTGGAACAATGTAAGAATGGCTTACTAATAGATGTAGAGGATCCGATAGCGATTGCAGAAGCCTTGAAAAAAATCATTTCTGACCAGGCATTGTGGGAAAAATATTCAGCAAACGGAATCAAGGCTGTAAATGATCTTTATTCGTGGACCGCGCACGCCAACAGGTACATGGAAATTGTCGACGAAATAATGAACGACCAAAATGCGGAAAATCTTCATGGGTCAGATAAAACAGCGTATGGGAAAAAATTATTAAAAACCAACCTTCTCATCATTTCAGACCTTGATGGCACGCTGGTAGAAGGTGAAGATGCTGACGGCTTGGATGAATTCAAAAAATGGATAGAAGATCATAAAGATAAGGTTGTTTTTGGCGTAGCTACCGGCAGAAACAGGGAAGTGACAAAGCAGGCTTTTGCAGATTATAATTTACCCGATCCGGATGTCTTGATCTGCTCGGCTGGTTCTGAAATTTATTATACCAATAAATTTATCCCCGATAATGGATTTGAAAGCCACATAGATTACCAGTGGAAAAGAGAAGAACTTCAGCATGCTTTATCAAAATTTGGCGGGATTACCTTACAGGGTCCTGAAGCGCAGTGGCGCTTTAAGCTAAGCTACTATGTAGATAAAGATTTTACGGAAGATGATATTGCCAATCTTTATAAATATCTCGATGATAATAAGCTAAGAGCAAAAATTTTATTGACTGAAAATCATTACCTGGACCTGTTGCCTTTTAGAGCAAGCAAAGGAAGCGCGGTACGTTACCTTGGTTATAAATGGAAGCAACCGCTTGAAAATTTCATTACAGCAGGAAACAGCGGCAACGATAAAGACATGCTCAAGGGAAAAACTAATGGAATCGTAGTGGCTAATTACAGCCCGGAGTTGGAAGAATTGCGGAAAAACAAATCAACGTATTTTTCAAAAAACCCTCTTGCCAAAGGTGTATTAGAAGGTATCCTACATCATATTTCATCGATGGACCTTCAATTGTAGTCGAAAGGTCTTTACTAACTGTTGACAACTTACAGCAAACCGATAAATAAAACCAGTTTTTGCATTTTACCATGGATAATAACCATCATGAATAAACGAAAATGAGATTTCTGCCTGCAATAGAAAAACAGTCATTTTTTTCCTGAAAAATCAGCGTTCATTTTTTCATTAAATGCTTTTGAACTACCTTTTTGAATTGACAATGATTTCCATTGATCGCCTGCTAGTATTTTCCCCAAATAAACAATTTGCCCCACATGAGAACAATAGTGCGCCAACTGCCTGTTGATAGCGTCAATCACGATAAGGGGTTCCGTTCTGATATAAATAGTTTTGCCCAAGTCATCATCATTCAATGTATCTAAAGTGGTTAAAAGGCACTGCCAGCCTGCGTTCCATTTTGCAAGTAATTCTCCCTTTGATTTAATTACATTTTCAAATTCCGCATCTCTTTGGCGCCATGGTTTCTCTCCATCTTCAGTTAAGAAATTAGTCCAGCGCGAAAGCATATTACCCCACAAATGCCGCACGATGATGGCGATACTGTTGCTTTGCTCATTATATTGCCAGAAGAGATTTTCTTCATTCAGCTGTTCCATTGTTTTTTCGCCCATCAATTTATATTGGGAAAATTGTTTTTTAACACTGTTAAGATAACCGGACGGCATAAGATATTTATTTAGTAGTCTGTTTCGCTTAAAGCAAAATTAAGGTTTAAAACCAATGCGTTTCCTGGGTGGTTGCCGCGGGTTTATTACCACTTCTGTAAAACTAGCTAGGGTCTGCTGATTATGTCAGGCCCATCCCGATTTTACAAAATTATTTATATTTGGCCACCTATTATTTTCGGTTACCCATACCGTTATTATTATTTTCAGAATCAGGCAATAGAGTACCCGCCCGGTTAATTTAACCAGGTTGAGTACCATAATGATAGTGGCTATCCACGAAAGACTGGTATTGGAAAGCCGTGCTTTGACACGGTTTAAACCATAGGCT
>DATCFI010000159.1:0-15576 GCA_036509585.1 Hanamia sp.
AATATCATTACCGATATAACAGAAGAAATAATATGGATACCATCTTTCACAAACTAATCGAAAGAATGGTGAAAAATAACCCAAAGAGAATTGGAGACAAAGAATAAAAAACTGGGCGGACTAAACGTATATACCTATTGAAGTAATCATGCTTATTGATAAAAAAATGCTGCCTATCATCAGAAAAAACGCCATTGTTTCCATTGGCACCGAAGGCTTCGTGGGAAATAAAGTCGTCAATATTGTTCCGGCAAAAAAGCCGGCGCCGCTTGCGCTGGAAGGCGATACTCTTTCATCAAAAAAAGCGTTGGATACAGACGAGATGCTGCAAACGCTTTCCAAAACAAATAATGATGTTGCGGCTATTTCATCGGGATTAAAAACAACCGTACAAAGAATTAACAACAGCAGTGCTTTGTGGGCTTTGCTCGAAGATAATTCTTTACCAAAAGATTTAAAATTTCCATCGGGAACATCAAGATGGCCACGGATAAAGCGGCCCACATGGCAGACAACCTCGATGCCATCGTGGCTGATGTAAAAGATGGCAAAGGTTCTGCAGGCGCTATTTTAAAAGATACTTCTTTTGCAAAAAACCTGAATGAAGCGATCCTGAAAATTGCATCGGCGGGAAATAAAGCCGATTCAATAGCCACGGAAATTAATGAAGTAGTAACCCAAATACGAAATGACCTGAACAATGGCAAGGGAACGGTAAATGCCTTGTTTAAAGACTCAGCCATGGCAATGAAACTAAATGCAAGCCTTGATAACATCCAAAAAGGCACTGATGGATTTAATTATAGTATGGAAGCGTTAAAACACAACTTTTTATTGCGTGGTTATTTTAAAAAACTAGAACGAAAAAAAGCAAAGGAGCAAAGGTAATAAGCTGGTGAAAGCAAAATAATTCCTATAAAAAAATCAATTGATTATTTTTAATAGGGGATAAGATAAACAAATATGAAATGAATAAATTAAAGTATTTCATTTTCGCGTTCCTATCTTTTTCTTGCAATAAAAATGCAGAAACAACAAAACCTGCTATCGAAAATATAACAGAATCGGTTTACGCTTCAGGGATTATTAAAACGAAAAATCAATACCAGGTTTTCTCAACGGTTAGCGGCAACATCAATAAAATATTCGTCACTGAAAACGATTCGGTAAAAGCCGGCTCGCCTTTGATGATTATTTCTGACGAGACCTCAAGACTCAATCTCAGGAACGCAGACCTGGCATCAGATTATGCCGATCTTAATGCAAACCGGGAAAAATTAATTGATTTCAAAAACAACATTGCCCTTGCACAAAGTAAATGCAGCAATGATTCTTTACTTTATATAAGGCAGCAAAATTTGTGGAACCAAAATATAGGCACCCGGTTTGAATTGGAACAGAAAGAACTGGCCTGTCAAAATTCAAAAACGGCGTTACAATCAGCCAAAATAAAATACAATGACCTTTTGAAACAGTTGGAATTGAATGATGCACAGTCAAAAAACAACCTTGCTATCAGCAGGTTTAAAGAAAATGATTTAACCATTAAAAGTGAAATAGATGGCAAAGTATATTCTCTCAATAAAAAACGTGGGGAAATGGTAAACCCTCAAACACCATTGGCCATCATAGGCGATGCCACTCATTTTTTACTGGAACTTCAAATAGATGAATACGATATTGTAAAAATAAAATTGGGTCAAAAAGTATTGGTAACAATGGATAGTTATAAAGGCCGCATTTTTGAAGCCGCCATTTCAAAAATCGATCCGCTGATGGACGCGCACAGAAAATCTTTTTTAGTAGAAGCCGAGTTTATAACTCAACCGCCGGTTTTATATCCCAATCTTACTGTAGAAGCCAATATCATTATAGCCACCAAAGAAAATGCGCTTACGATTCCGCGCAATTACCTGGTAGATGACTCTTTAGTTTTGATTGCAAAAGATAAAACGAAGGCCGTAACGACCGGATTGAAAGATTACCAGAAAGTGGAAATTATAAAAGGGCTCACGGACAATGACATCATTTACAAACCTCAACAATGAATTTTAAACTTTTACTAAATATCGCAAAAGCCTTATTGCTGGCCCGGTGGCGGCAAACGCTGGTAGCGGCCATCGGGGTTACGTTTGGTATCTCCATGTTTGTGGCCATGCAAAGTTTTATGACAGGTTTGAACAAGTTGCTCGACGGGCTTATTCTTAACCGCACGCCGGATGTACGCCTTTATCATGAAATAAAACCCAGCAAATGGCAGCCCGTCAATGAATCGCCTCTCTATAAAAATAATTACAATTTTATCAGTTCTCCAAAATCGGCAAATGCGCGCCTGGAAATCTACAACAGCGGCCCTATCATGCAATCGCTTTCCAAAGATGAACGCGTGCGTGGATTCGCGCCAAGGATTTCCACACAAGTATTTTTCAACAATGGAAACATTGATATTAACGGGCTCATCAATGGCATAGATGTACAAAAAGAAAGCTTGCTTTATTCGTTCACCGACTATGTGGTGGAAGGCAAAGCCGCCGACTTAAAAAATGTTGCGAATAGCATTATCCTGGGTAAAGGACTTGCCGAAAGAATGCTTGTAAATATTGGCGATGTAGTTTCGGTAACCACCGCGAAAGGCGATCAGTATTCTTTAAAAACTGTGGGAATTTTTCAATCGGGGATTAATGAAATTGATCAGGTGCAAAGTTATGCATCCCTTGCTACCGCTCAAAAATTTTTGGGCAAGCCCGCAAATTATATTACCGACATCAACATCAAATTAAAGGATATGAACCAGGCGCCGGTCGTGGCCAAAGAATATGCACGGCTTTACAGCACCGATGCTGAAGACATTCAAACCGCCAATGCGCAATTTGAAACAGGAAGCCGGGTGCGTACCATCATTTCCTATTCTGTGGGCATTACGTTATTAATTGTGGCAGGGTTTGGCATTTACAATATTCTCAACATGATGATTTATGAAAAAATGGATTCCATCGCCATATTAAAAGCAACCGGTTTTTCGGGAAGCGATGTAAGAAAAATATTTCTGATTATTTCTTTGGGCATTCGTTTATTCGGCGGATTGCTTGGTTTGATGTTTGGCTATTTATTGTCAAAAGGCATTAACCAATCCCATTCAACACAAGCGCATTGCCAACCGTAAAAACGTATCCTATTAATTACAATCCCTTGTTTTATGTGATCGGAATTTTATTTTCATTGATCACTACTTACCTGGCAGGGGTTTTTCCGGCGCGTAAAGCCAGCAAGGTGGATCCTGTCATTATCATCCGTGGAAAATAAGCTATGAATACAACCATTTTAGAAGCAAAGCATATCTCAAAAAACTTTCACGATCCGGTAACTGTAAGGGTTTTGAGCGATATAACTTTTTCAATCAACAAAGGCGAATTTGTTTCAGTAATAGGAAAATCGGGCTGCGGAAAATCAACACTCCTGTATGTGCTTTCTACCCTGGATACCGATTATGAAGGCGATTTGCTAATAGAGAATGAAAATATGCGGGGCAAAAAAGAAAATCAATTGGCTAAAATCAGGAATGAAAAAATCGGCTTCGTATTTCAGTTCCATTATTTACTCAATGAATTTAGTGTGCTGCGCAATGTGATGCTGCCGGCTCTAAAACTAAATAAATACGCCGGGCGGGAAGTAGAGCAAATGGCTTTGAAAAAACTGAACATACTTGGCATGGTCAATCTATCCAATAAAAAACCCAACCAACTCTCGGGCGGCGAAAAGCAAAGAGTGGCCATTGCAAGGGCATTGATCAACAACCCGCAAATTATTATGTGCGATGAACCAACAGGCAACCTCGATAAAAAAAATTCCGAAATAGTGTTTGATATTTTTGAGCGGTTGACCAAAGAATTTAATCAAACATTTCTTGTGGTAACCCATGACACAAGCTTTGCCGAAAGAACCCAAAGAATTATTGAGATGGAAGATGGCAGGATTATAAGCCAATAAATGCGGCAGAAAATTTGAAAAAATCGCCATTCACATCAATCATTTTCTGCAAGAGGCAAACTAAATATTTTCAAATACTTTTTTTGTACGAAGAACACACAAATTTTTCATTGTTTTTTGTTTTGCGGGAAAAGTCATTTTGTAGTTTTTTGATTCTTTTGATGTGACGATTTCATAAACCGGTGAAGGAAAAATTATGCAGCAAACGAACAAATAATTAGGTTTTTCTTTTTTTATTGAAAAGAAAATTCCTGCTTTTTTTCAAAGACGAGCAACTTTATTCAAATACTTTTTTTGTATGGAATAATTGAAAAAGAACACGCAAATTTTTCATTCTTTTTTGTTTTTCGGGAAAAGCCATTTTGTAGTTTTTTATTCTTTATCATGGCGATTTCATAAACCGGTGAAGGAAAAATTATGCATCAGCAAACGAACAAATAATTAGGTTTTCCTTTTTAAAAAACTGAAGGTTCTTTTAAAACCTTATCACCTTAGTAATATTGAATCTCATAGATAATAAGGTTGATGAAAAGAGAAAGTATGCGGCTACAAGGTAATAAGATTTGATCTGCTGCTGATCCAGGAAAATTTTCTACTAGTGACGATTGTCAGCAATAATAATGACAATGCTTATACTTATTTTTTTAAAAAATAGCGACCTTTAAAAAAATATTTATGAAAGTATCTTTTATAAAAGACGGAAGCAGTCACATTGTTAGGTTTAGGCAATTGAAATTCTGATTTTTTTGACTGGAAGCACAAATTAAATCAAAGCTTATGCTGGAAAATGAAATTTACAACTGGCTGAATAGTTATAGCATCCACACACCGCAATACAAAATTTTTAATATTGATGAAGAACCGGATGTGGATTTTTATCCGGTGGCTTTAAAAATACTTTCTGATAAAGTGGTGCATAAAACAGAAGCAGGCGCTGTAATTATTAATATTGAAAACAAGGAAGCGTTAAGCAAAGCAAAACACCTTATTGAGTGTAATCTTTCACAAAAAAATATTCATATTGATGAACAGGATAAATTTATAGTGAGCAAAATGTATGCGGGTATTGAGTTGTTTTTTGGAATAGTAAATGATGCTGTTTTTGGAAAAGTGATTGTATTTGGTGCAGGTGGAATTTTTACTGAAATTTTAAAAGACATCTGTTTTATTGACAGCGAAGCCGGTGATGATGAAATTAAAAGTGCCATTGCACAGACCAAAATATCAACGCTTTTTACAATAGGGTTTCGGGGCAAAAAATATGATATTCAGCTTGTGGTTGGCCTGGTAAAAAAACTTCAGCAGTTGGATGTGCAGGAAATGGACCTCAATCCAGTAATGCTTACAGAAGACACCTTAACGGTTGTTGATGCACGTTTGCTTCCATTAAAAATACCAATCAGTTCAAAACAAATAAAATACCTGCCTGAATTATTTTCTCCTGAACAAGTTGCCATTATTGGTGTTAGTGAACATGAGGAAAAGATTGGTTATGCGCTTGCAAAAAACACTGCTGATAATAAAAATGTTTATTATGTAAATCCGCATTTAAAAGATTTATTTAATAAAAGAGTTTACAATACAATTGACGAACTTCCTTTGGTTGACACCGCGGTTGTCGCAATTTCCGTTAAAGCTGTTAAAGAAACCATTCAGCAACTGGTTACAAAAAAAGTTAAAAATATCATCATCATTACCGCCGGTTTTAAAGAAGCGGGAAGAGACGAAACTTTTTTAAAAGAACTTGCTGAAACAAATCATATCAATATTGTAGGGCCAAACTGTATCGGCATTTATACAAATGGATTCAATCTCACCTTTGGTACGCATGATATTATAAAGGGCACCACCAATTTACTTTCACAATCAGGGGCAATTGTAGCCGAACTGATGGACAAAGCCGCGTTAAAACAAATCGGTTTTGAAAATATAATTTCTGTTGGCAATATGGTTGATGTTGATTTTGCAGACCTCATCAGTTCTTACCGGGGCAACAATCCGGTTAATTTATATGTCGAGGGAATTTCTAATGGCAAAAATCTGCTAAGGACTATCAGGAAAAGCACATTAAAAATCAGGATATTTAAAGCAGGTAAAACTGAAGCTGCAAGGAAAGCTGTTTTTTCTCATACAGGAAATATGGCGGGTAATTATGAAATGTTTATTGGTTTACTGAAAGCCGCAGGCGCTCAAATGCTAAATGATGTGAACGGGCTTTTATATCCTTACGATTTTAAAAAAATCCTGATTATTACCAATGCAGGCGGCGCGGGAACCGTTATGAGCGATTTAATCAGTAATAAGCTGTATACATTATCGGAAAATGAAATTGATAAACTGAGTGAAATATTGCCATCACATTGGTCAAAAAATAATCCTGTTGATATTATTGGCGATGCCTCGGATGAGAGATATCTTAAAACAATAAAAGTTGCAGACGATTTTAATGCAGATGCGATATACGTGATTATCACGCCCCAATTCATGACCAATCCTGAAGCTATCTGTAAGCTGTTTGTGGAACAGCGCTTCAGAACAAAAATATTTCCAATATTACTTGGCGGCGAAATAATGCAGCCGGCTAAAACTTACCTGCAGAAACACAGTGTTATCTTCTTTGAAGAGCTTACAGAAGCTGTTTCTTTTTTGTAAACTTGTGTTTGTTTTACCCAATCGAATTTTTCCTCTGGTAAAAATATTTTCAAAATGTTTAATTCGTCTTAATGCCCTGTTGCTGCAATACATTTTGTTTTGTCATATTTTTTATGATTAGCTTACTATATTCCTGCCCCAGTGCGTCTGCATTGTCCGGGTTAAAAGATTGGGTTTGTACAGAATATACTAATTGTTGTGTGGCCATGTCATACAAATTACTTTCCCAGAAATATTTGGTATCGGAAACATAATATCCCGGAGTGTATATACGACGGTATAATGTACTGCCATATCCCCAAAAATGGTCATAGTAATATCCATAAGGCGAATAAAATATACTGCCTGCTACATACTTTCTTTCTTTTTGTTTATCTAATAACACAATAGTAAGTACGGCATCAACGCCACTGTTCTTTAATTCATGAATAGCGGCTTCCTCAGTCATATTATCAAAGGCCTTTGGATTAAATTCTTCGCATGCGCAAATGGCATTATACCCCAGCATTTTTAAATCCCCTACCAGATGCTCTTCCATTTTTTCACGGATGGTACGGTCAGGTACATTCATAAGTCCAAGAACCAGGATTTTATTGTAATTCCCGGGCTGAACGTTTTCCGCCTTCCACGATGAGGTGATTTTTGAAGTTGATGTGCAACCAATAGTCATGATTAACAGAGCAAACCCAATCCAGGTTATCTTTTTCATATTTCTAAATTTTAAGTGCAAATTATTGATGAAACTTTGGATGATCAATGATGGTGATTAATGGGAAAGAGAATTGTAATCAGTTTTTCGTTTGCAAAAGATTCGGGTACATCATCCGAATAACCTTATAGAGCCAGATTAATTTTGGCGTAAGCTCAATTAAGAAAGAGTACATCCACTAAGAATTGTTGTAAAAAAAAGGGCCGGATAAAAATCCACCCTTTGTTTAAAATCCAATATCCTATGAAAAACCGATGTAAAAATAATTGCTGATTCATTGATAAAGAATGTTCTTAGTTACCACTTTCACTGATTGAAATCAGCATTAAACCAAGCCGTGATGAAAAGCTATTTCCCCTGCCGGATAAAAAAAAGGGCCGGATAAAAATCCACCCTTTGTTTAATCCAATATCCTATGAAAAACCGATGCAAAAATAATTGTTGATTTGTTGATGAAGAATGTTCTTAGTTGCCACTTTCACTGATTGAAATCAGTATTAAAGCGAAACAGGACGAAAACGAACATTCACTTTATGAAATTAATCTTCTGCTTGTTTCGATATAACATTTATAGCTAAAAATATGATGTAACTATGCATACGCTATGATTACAATCATATTGACAATAAATCTTCCCGATTATCTTGCATTAAAGTGATTTTATTTTTGAAATAAATTGTAGT
Source organism: Hanamia sp. (assembly GCA_036509585.1). Lineage (GTDB taxonomy): Bacteria > Bacteroidota > Bacteroidia > Chitinophagales > Chitinophagaceae > Ginsengibacter. The sequence goes on from DATCFI010000159.1 coordinate 8,032, forward strand.
ACGATAAATAAATTTCCAATTGCTGACAATGTTGTAAATTCATCATTGCATTTTAAAAAGCTTTATCAGTAAAATTCAGAACTCAAAAAATGTCGCACAACATCTCAAACAACACTGGAAGCTTAAATCATTTTGAAGCTTTTTTTGAGCATGCTACTATGGGCATTGTGGTTGCTGACGGCAATGGCAAAACCGTCGCCATCAACCCTTTTGCTTTAAAGGAATTTGGGTATTCAGAAGATGAATTGATTGGGAAAAAGATTGAGATATTAATTCCTCAAAGATTTCATCACAAGCATATTCACCATCGGGAAAAGTATGCTGAAAATCCGCAAACACGGCCGATGGGCCTGGGAATGGATTTGTTTGGCATAAGGAGGGATGGCACCGAATTTCCAGTAGAAGTGAGCCTTGGCCATTACACAAGCAATGGCGGTAAATATATTGTAGCCTTTATTACTAATATTTCTGTTCGCAAAGCTGCAGAGGCTGAAATTGAAAAATTAAATATCGAGCTGGAAAATACGGTAACGCACCGCACAAAGGATTTGCAGGAAGCCATGCAGCTATTGGGAAAAACAAATGAAAGGCTTGAAAATGTTTTGTCTTTTCAAAAAACATTATTGGATACTGCGGGCGCCATGATTATAGCCACTGATGAAAATGGTATTATCAAACTCTTTAACCCCGAAGCTGCCCTCAAGCTCGGATACAGCCAATCAGAGATTCTTAATAAAGAAACCCCTGTATTATTCCATGATAAAAAAGACATAGATAAGAAACGAAAGGAATTGCTGAAGTTGTTTGGCATCAACCTGAAAAACAGTTTTGATGTATTGGTAGAACAAGCAAGGCGCAATATCCATGAAGAAGAACAATACATTTATGTAGGAAAGGCCGGTGTGTCATTTCCTGTGTCATTAACCATTACGGTGCTAAGGGGTGTCGAAGGAAATATTACCGGGTATGTGGGCATCGCCATTGATATATCTGAGAGGATAAAGGCCGAAAAAGAATTAAAAAATGTAAAACAGTTATTTCTTCAACTATTGCATAACTATCCCGATGGGGCAATCAGTATTATTGACAAAAACTACCATTTCGTTTATACAGGTGGCGAACTGCATAAACGGCTTCATTCAGATATCGGACAATTGATAGGCAAAGAAATGTATCCGAAATTTCCGGAACCTTTGCGCCAGATTATTTTTGTAATGTTGGAAAATGTATTCCAGGACAAGGTGTTTATTTCCGATTTCGAACTTCCTTATCCTATTGTGGGCCGCACTTATATAATAGATGCTTTTCCGTTGATGGAAGAAGACGGCTCGGTGAATAATATCGGCGTAATTATTAAAAACATTTCCAAATTAAAAAAAGCGGAAGAAGATTTGCGTGAAGCGCTTAAAATAGAAAAAAATTTAGGTGAATTAAAATCGCGGTTTGTGTCTATGGCCTCGCATGAATTTCGCACGCCGCTCAGCACGGTACTTTCATCAGCGTACCTGATAGAAAAATATGCCTCTGGCGAAGAGCAGCCAAAGCGCGAAAAGCACCTGCAGCGCATTGTTTCATCGGTAAATATGCTTACCGATATTTTAAATGATTTTCTTAGTTTGGGTAAAATGGAAGAAGGAAAATTGCAGGCAAAATTTTCAGAATTTAGTATAGAAGAAATGATTCATGCTACCCTGGAAGAAATTAAAAATAATTTTAAAAAAGACCAGCAAATTAATTACCAACATCAAGGAAACCCCGATGTTTTTTTAGATAATTCATTGCTAAAGCATATCGTTATGAATTTGGTTTCCAATGCAAGCAAATTTTCTTCTGACACATCCACGATAGATATAAAAACCACCAATCAAAATGAACAGATTATATTATCTGTAAAAGACAATGGAATAGGCATTTCACTGGAAGATCAACAACACTTAACGGAACGTTTTTTTCGGGGAACGAATGCGGGAAACATACAGGGCACCGGGCTTGGATTGCATATTATTTCCAAATACGCTGAATTAATGCATGCAAAAATGCAATGCAAAAGCGAACTTGAAAAGGGTACTGAATTTGTAGTAACATTTAACGCCAAAAAAATATCATCATGAAAAAAATACTTTTGATAGAAGACAATGACGATGTTCGCGACAATACTGCGGAAATACTTGAATTGTCCAACTATAAAGTGATAGTGGCGGAAAATGGCAAAACCGGTGTTGAAAAAGCCCTTGAACACTCGCCGGATTTGATTATTTGCGATATTATGATGCCGGTACTGGATGGCTACGGCGTGCTTCATGCTGTTCATAAAAATGATGCAATAAAAAATACACCTTTCATTTTCCTCACCGCCAAAACCGAACGGGGCGATTTGAGAAAAGGAATGGAACTGGGCGCCGATGATTATATCACCAAACCCTTTAGCGGCACAGAGTTGCTAAATGCGGTTGACAGCCGGTTGAAAAAAGTGGAATTATTAAAACAGGAATTATCCCCCGACATGGAAGGCCTGCAATATTTAATGCAAACTTCTATTGGTAAAGACTATTTGAAACTGCTTGCCGAAGACCGGAATATTAACAGATATAAGAAAAAAGAAATTATTTATTCAGAAGGAAATCATCCTAACCGGCTTTATTATGTTTTAAAGGGAAAAGTAAAAACATACAAGAGTAATGACAATGGAAAGGAACTGGTTACGGAACTTCTTTCCACCGGCGATTTTTTTGGGTATGTCGCGATGCTGGAAGGCGCTGTTTATAAAGATTCTGCCGCTGCATTGGAAGAAACGGAACTGGCTGTAATTCCACGGGAAGATTTTGATGGATTGATTAATAATAATAAAGAAGTGGCTCAAAAATTTATCCGGCTGCTTGCAAAAAATATTTCTGAAAGGGAAAATCAATTGGTAAATATTGCTTACAATTCATTGCGCAAAAAAGTAGCTGACGCGCTCTTAATGCTGCATAAAAAATACCACCAAACTGCGGAAGGCCCCGATGCCATGCTTATAAGCCGCGGAAGCCTCGCCACCATTGCCGGCACAGCCAAAGAATCGCTTATACGAACCCTCAGCGATTTTAGAAATGAAAAGCTTATTGATATAAAAAATGATGGAAGCATTCTTATTCTTAACCTGAAAAAATTGGAATTTCTGCTGAATTGAGCATTGCAGTTTTTCACATTTTCACTTTGTCACATTATCCTATCTCTTCGGCAAATCAACAAATAACGAAGATTCCTGGTTTTCAATTTTCATATTTTCAAAATTGGCTTTAATCCCGAAGTTATACCGTCATTATAGCTCAAATACAATCTCGTACCACAACCCCCGAAAGAGATGATATTCTGCTTTCTATTTTCTTTAAAAACAATTACCATCTTTTTCAGCAAATCAATAAATATCGAAGATTCCTGTTTTTCAATTTTCATATTTTCAAATTGGCTTTAATCCCGAAAGGGATGACATTATTATAGCTCAAATACAATCTCGTACTACAACCCAGTAGGGGTGATATTCTGCTTTCTATTTTCTCTAAAAACAATTACCATCCCTTTCAGTAAACCAATAAATAACGAAGATTCCTGGTTTTCAATTTTCCTATTTCCATCTGTTTTTTAAAGAGAAAAATATCACCCGTTCCGGGTTTACCGGCTTCGTTGTTTTCGTTTTCTATAATCATATCACCGCTGCCCGAATAAATTCGTTCAGGCGGCCGTTCCGGGTTTAATTCCGAAGGGATGGTATTCATTTCGTAATTTTTAATTCGTAACTCGTAATTGAATCAGCAAACCAATAAATTTCGAAGAATTCTTGTTTTTCATTTTGCATATTTCCATCTGTTTTTTAAAGAGATTCATTTCGTAATTTTTAATTTTTAATCCGTAATTGAATCAGTTTTTCAGTTTTACATTTTTACATTAATCACTATCACCAAAACCACTGACGGCGCTCATTGATTACCGGAATGGTTCATCGTTTCTTTGTCCTGTAAAATAAATGAATCATCATAAAACTTTTAATTATGAAAACCGATTATCAAATTCAGGAAGACGTAATGGAAGAACTCAAATGGCAGCCTTTTTTAAAGGCCTCCGAAATTGGTGTGGCAGTTAAAAATGGCATTGTAACACTTTCCGGCCACGTAGATTCCTATTCAAAAAAATTAACGGCAGAAAACGCTGCTAAAAAAGTTGCGGGAGTAAAAGCTGTTGCCGAAGAGATAGAAGTAGGCATTTTCCCAAGCTATCGTAAAACAGATGCTGAAATAGCAGAAGCCGTACTCAATGCCCTTAAATGGCATACCGCAGTGCAGGAAGATAAGATTAAAGTTAAAGTAGAAGATGGCTATGTAAAACTGGAAGGTGAAGTAGAATGGGAATACCAGCGCACAATGGCCAAAACAGCTATTGAAAACCTGGCGGGTGTGCGCTTTGTTACCAATTTAATTACGGTAACACCACAAGTTTCATCTTCCGACATCCAGAAGAAAATCAATGGCGCCTTCCACAGAAGTGCTACCATCGACTCAAGTAGCATTGATGCGGAAGTGCGCGGAAGAAGTGTTACCCTTCGGGGTAAAGTTCGGTCCATAGCCGAAAAAGAAGATGCAGAAGATGCTGCCTGGTTTGCACCTGGTGTGACCAGTGTGGTAAACAAGATTGAGATTGAAGAACCTGAATATGAATATGAAGAATAAGAATGAACTTTTTCATAAAGTAGCGTCTTCCTTTAATCTTAAAATACCTGCTCAACTGTTGATTGGGCAGGTATTTTGTAATTTTCAATTACAAAATATTTATTCATGCAATCAACAGGCAACAGCATTACCATATCCAAAACCATGCAGGCTATGGTTTTAGAGACCATTGGCCAGCCATTGGTTATGAAAACACTTCCTGTTTCGGTACCTTCTGAAAACCAGGTATTGGTAAAAATAATTGCCTGTGGTGTATGCCGCACTGATTTGCATATTATTGACGGGGAACTTACAGCGCCAAAATTGCCACTTGTTCCGGGGCATGAGATAATTGCAAGGGTAATAAAAACAGGCAAGGAAACATCGCCTGTGAAATCAGACGAAATAATTGGTATTCCCTGGCTGGGATACACTTGCGGCGAATGTAAATATTGCCTGAGTGGACAGGAAAATTTATGTAAAAAAGCTTTATTCACCGCCTATACAATTGATGGCGGCTATGCTGAATATGCGGTGGCTGATGAACGCTATTGCTTTCCGCTTCCGGCGCAATATGCAAATGCATCCGGGGTGCCGCTTTTATGTGCCGGGCTTATCGGTTACCGCTCTTATACCATGACTGGTGAACGGGTAAAAAATCTTGGTATCTACGGATTTGGGGCGGCCGCGCATATCCTCGTTCAACTGGCGATTCATCAGGATAAAAGAATATTTGCCTTTACAAAGGATGGGGATATTGAAGCGCAGAAATTTGCAATGGAATTAGGCGCTGTATGGGCAGGCGATGCTTCGCAAACGCCCGTAGAAAAAATGGATGCCGCTATTATTTTCGCGCCTGTGGGCAACCTCGTGCCAAAGGCATTAAGCGATACTAATAAAGGTGGCATTGTAGTTTGTGGCGGCATACACATGAGTGATATTCCATCTTTTCCTTACAGCTTGTTGTGGGAAGAAAGAATACTTCGTTCCGTTGCTAATCTTACCCGGAAAGATGGTGAAGATTTTTTCAAACTGGCTTCGGAGGCTCCCATTCACACACAAATAAAAACATACCCATTGCATCAGGTAAACAATGCCTTAAATGACCTTAGATGCGGAAAGGTTCATGGGGCCGCGGTATTGGTAATGGATAATAACGATTGAAATGTCGGATAAAATAGTAAGATTAAACAATAATGGTGTATGATAATAATTGTTTTTGGATTACCCGGTTCAGGTAAAAGTTATTTTGCATCCAGGTTGGCAAAAGTAGTCAATGCCGGGTACGTCAACAGTGATAGAGTGAGAAAAGAAAACTTTGAGAAAAGGGAATATTCTGACCAGGGGAAAAAAGCAGTATATGATAAAATGCTTGAACAGATGAAAGATTCTGTAAAACAAAAAAAGAATTTAATACTGGATGCCACTTTTCATAAAAAAAATATAAGGAAAATGTTTGTTGAGGAAATGAAAGGAAAAGGCGGGATTTTCTTTATTGAAATACAGGCCGATGAAAATACAACCAGGGAAAGATTAAAAAGCCCCAGGCCCTACAGTGAAGCCGATTTTGAAATTTATAAACTCATCAGCAAGCAAAATGAGCCATTAGAGGAACCTCATTTGATATTAAAGTCAACGGATGGCAATATAGATGAGATGTTACAAAAGGCTTCTGAATATTTGAAAATAAAAAATGACGAAAGAACACATCAATAGTTTGTTATTAAATGGAAAATTTCCCGAAGAAACCGGCAAACGGGAATTAATGGAAACACATATATCCTGGGTGATATTATGCAATCAATTCGTTTATAAAATTAAAAAGCCGATACAATATTCTTTCCTTGATTTCTCTACGCTGGCGCTTCGCCTGCATTATTGCAACAGGGAAATAGAATTAAATAAAAGGCTTACTCAAAATGTTTATATTGAAGTATTGCCGGTACATGAATGGCATGAAACTATTATTATAGGTGGGAACAAAGGAACCATCATAGATTATGCCGTAAAAATGCACAAATTGGATACGGAAAAACGAATGGATAAATTGTTGACTCAGCATGTTGTAACGGAATTGGATATAAAAAAGCTGGCGGAGCAAATAGCTTTCTTTCACAAAAACACAACTATCATTTATCAAAAAGATTTATTGGATATCCGGGAAAAATTTAATGACCTGGAAGGTGAAAAAGAATATCTGTCCAAACAATTGGATAGTTCATTCAGCGCCATCATAGACCGGGCTGTTGAATTTTCCAATACATTTTTGAACAAGAATAAAACGTTAATAGCAAAAAGATTAAGAGATGGATTCTACAGGGATTGCCATGGCGATTTACATTCAAGGAATATTTTTTTATTGCCGGATCCCGTTCCGTTTGATTGCATTGAATTCAATGACGATTTCAGGCAAATTGATGTATTGAATGAAGTGGCCTTCCTTTGTATGGATTTGGATGCATTTGACCGTAAGGATTTGTCGGCCTTGTTTCTTGAATATTATAATCATTTCTTCCCCACTATGAAAACGGCAAATGAACGCGCTCTTTTTATTTATTACAAAAGCTATCGTGCCAATATACGGGCAAAAGTAAGCACCTTGCGGGCAAAGAGTGCAACAAGGGATGAGGAAAGAACCAAGTCATTGACTGCCGTAAAAAAATATCTTTACCTGATGGAAAGCTATTTGAAAGGATTGGGTATGCAATAATTAATAATTGTTTAGAATAAAGCAGATAGGTCGTGATGAATTGAATAGTATTTGTTTTAAGCTAATAATATTAGTATATTTGAGCTAAAATTATTAGCTATGTTTACAGGAATGAGTTTAATAGAATTTACAAAAAAGTTTCAGAGTGATGCT
>DATCFI010000160.1:0-4646 GCA_036509585.1 Hanamia sp.
GATAAGCGCCTCATTTAAAAGTTTTCCATAGAATTCTTCAGACTTTTCCAGGATGCTGATGTGCCGGCCTTTTAAAACTTTAAGATCATCTGTTTCGATTTCCTTATCTGTGAAAACTATTACCGGCATTTCTAATCTTTCAGCTTTCAGGAACTTCAGCAAACCCATCACTTCGGGTAACATAAAATCAGTAATTACACTATCAAATTCCTGGACTTTTAATTCAGCTAATGCTTCTTTGGCTGATGATAGATATGAAGTACTTATAAATTCGTTGTTCAGAAGTTCTGTAAAGTTTTCTCTTTCATTTTCATGGGCATTAATCAGCAGAACCTTTTTAAGTTTGCGGTTATTAAACGCTATCATCTGCTCAAATAAATTTTGGAGAGATCCGGCGGATAATGGTTTTACATGGTAACTTTTCGCGCCCATTTCATAGGCCATATCCTTGTAATCAATTCCGGAAATAACATGCACCGGGATATGACGAATACTTGTATTGCTTTTTAATAACTTTAAAATATTCCATCCATTTGATTCGGGCATAATTACATCCAGCGTTATAGCTATAGGTTTATAATTCTGAATACATTCAAAAACTTCAAGGTAACTTATAGCAACTACTACTTTCAGCCCCATAGCATGGGCATTATCCAACAGAATGTGGGTGAACTGAAGATCGTCCTCAATTACCAGTACAACTTTATCTATGGAATTTATTTTTGATCTGTCGTCCCCGATTGCCACTTCATCAATATCTTTGATGATAATGCGGGGTGCCGCAACAGGCGAATTTAGTTGCTTAGCGGGTGAAAATTTAAAAGGTTTATTCCATTTGTTATATTTTAACGGAAGGCATAAACTAAAAATACTTCCTTTACCCGGCTGACTTTCAACCAAGATGGTGCCTCCCAATAATTCTGCAAATCCTTTACTGATAGAAAGACCTAAACCCGTGCCGCCGTATTTCCGGCTGGTTGAACCTTCTGCCTGCTGGAATGCCTCAAAAATCAACGATTGTGTTTTCTCCGGAATACCAATACCCGTATCTTCTACAGAAAATACAATGAACGAATCTCTGGCAACGTTGCTTTTCAGATTTAAAGATGGGCGGTGAATGTTCAGTTTAACTTCGCCTTTCTCTGTAAATTTAAAAGCATTTGAAAGCAGATTTTTTAATATCTGGGATAGTCGCTGAACATCGGTATCCAACTTATCCGGAAGATTTTCATCAATTTCGATTTTAAAGCTGAGATCTTTTGTGTCAGAAATTGGCCTGAAGGTTGTTTCAACAAACGAAATGATCTCACGAAAATCAACAGATATAATATCAACCGAAATAACTCCGGATTCGATCTTGGAAAGATCCAGGATATCATTGATCAGGAGGACCAGATCATTTCCGCATGAATATATTGTTTTTGCATAACGAACCTGCTTTTCAGATAAATTTCCGTCATGATTTTCAAATAATTGTTGCGCCAGGATCAGCATACTGTTTAATGGCGTACGTAACTCATGCGACATGTTTGCCAAAAACTCCGACTTATATTTTAAAGTTAAAGTAAGCTGTTCTGCCTTATCTTCAAGAGAACGACGGGCTTCCTCCACTTCTTTATTAATCTGCTCTACTTTTTCTTTTTGTTTTTCAAGCAGTTGAGCTTTTTCATGAAGTTCATCATTTGCTCTCCTTAATTCCTCCTGCTGAGCTTTTAAATCTCCGGATAAGATGACTAAATCTGCTGCCCGTTTTTCTTTCTCGTCGTTTTGAAAAGCAAGTTCTTCGTTAGCAATGACTAAATCTGCTGCCCGTTTTTCTTTCTCGTCGTTTTGAAAAGCAAGTTCTTTGTTAGCAATGATTAATTCTGCGGCCCGTTTTTCTTTCTCTTCATTTTGAAAGACAAGTTCTTTGTTAGCAATGATTAATTCTGCTGCCCGGTTTTCTTTCTCTTCATTTTGAAAAACAAGTTCTTTGTCGGCAATGGCTAACTCTGCGGCCCGTTTTTCTTTCTCCTCATCCTGAAAAGTAATTTCTTTGTTAGCAATAATTAACTCATCCGATTTTCGTTTATCCATAACTTGTCCATACAAAGATGTTTTGTTTTAAAATTCCTCCATAAGAGTTTTGGCTGAATAAATAGAGGAATTAAAAAGCATCTTTATGCCTACTACAATTAAAGGTAGCCTAATGTAGCGAACTTTACAGGTAAACTAAACCCCATGATAGCAATTACCTCTGTGTTTCCTTCCAATCGGAGTTTTTACAGTATTCACACAATAAAAAAATCTTCTTCTTAGCAATATCTCTCCTTAGAGAACATTGCGTGTACAAAGATTTATAAGCTTTAGTGGTTTAAGTTACCAGGTTACAGGAACAATTAAATTTATCTTCCTATCTACAGTAAACCAACCTGCCTCCCAGCAGCTACCCTGTACACATAAGTATTTTGGTTGGCAACAACTACTAATAGAGGACAAGAAGTAATATTAAAGAATTTATGGGAGCTTGAAAAAAAATGGGGAAAAAAACTCATAGAAGTTCAGAAACTAATAGCAGCAACAGGAATACCAAGACCTGATAAATGGTTGGCTATTAGCATTGAAGAAAATGGAAGAATAACTACTCTGATGGATGTTGGGGGAGTATTAAAAGAGTTAAATCAAAGCGATATAATCATTTAGCGGCATAAAATGCGTAATCGAAAATGATTCTCCTTCCTTCCCTGAATAAACAAAATAATCAACGTCGAAATTGCCAAACCCTTCATCTTTTAAAACTTGCGCAATGGATTTAGAACTACTATTAATCATTCTTATGCGGTCTATCAATTCTAAACTTGTTTTACCAGTTGGGAGTATCAATATTTTTTCTACTTCAAAAGGGAAATCTACATTATCCTTTTTTGAACCAACGTATTTTACTACATCTCGCAAACCTTTATCTGCTTTTTCTAAAGTCATATTTTTTTATCATTTAAGTTGCTTTGAAACAATCTAAAATTACAAATTATGTTTAACAATCTAAGAGAATTAATTACCAGTATGCCGGATGAAAATGCTTGCAGGGAATACATTGCGGAACAACGCTGGCACGGTAAACCTGTTTGCCCTCATTGTGGATATAATAAGGCTTACATCATTGAAGGTGGCAAGAAATATAAATGCGCTTCAAAAACTTGCTATAAGAAGTTTTCTGTTACTGTTGGAACTGTTTTTGAATGTTCAAATATTCCTTTGACTAAATGGCTTATGGCTTTATATTTAGCTACTGCACATAAAAAAGGAATTTCTTCTTATCAACTTGCAAAAGATATTGGAGTAGCACAAAAAAGTGCCTGGTTTATGCTTCATAGGCTAAGAGAAATAATGAGCCACATTCCAAAAGAGATATTAATCGGAACTGTTGAAATTGATGAAACATACATGAGTAGAAAATATAGAAGTGATTATAAAGCCTTACCGCCGGAAGAAGTGGCAAAGATGGATAATTTAGTTAGCAAGAAAATGAATTTAGGAGCAGTAATAGGAATGAAAGAAAGAGGCGGCAATGTCATTGTAAAGGCTTCATTTAATGCGAAAGCCACAGCAATAGAAAAGGCCGTAAAAGAGAATGTAGATACCGATGCTTTATTAAATACCGATGAAAGCATGAAGTACAGGAAAGTATTAAGTAACTACAAAAGAGAATCAGTTAACCACAGCGAAAAGGAATGGGTAAGAGGCAATGTTCACACTAACGGAGTAGAAAACTTTTGGTCTGTTATGAAAAGAGGCGTTTACGGGATTTATCACCAGATCAGCTACAAACACCTGCAACGTTATTGCGATGAATTTTCCTATCGCTATAATAGCAGGGAAATAAAAGATAGCCAACGATTCACTAATTCAATGCAACAAATTGAAGGTAGATTAGATTGGAAAACTTTGACAGGTAAAAAGTAATTTTTATTGTAAATTGCAGTTATACAAATAGAAAAACCAGTTTGGCGAAACTGGCTCTATTAAAATGTTTTCCGATTATCAATTACTGATTATAAAATTACTAAAAAATAATCAGTATGGAAAATATTTTATCTACTGGAAAGAAAGAAAAACTTACTCCTAAACAAATAACTCAAATGCAGGAAGATTTAAAAAATGGGTTCCCTAATAGTATGCCTTTAATTGACCCAACTGGAGAATATATCCGACAATTTCAAATTAAGATAGGTATAGAACTCTGGGGAAAAGCAATCAACCATTTTTTTAGTTAGTGATGGTGCGTAATTTACAAATCTAACCATTGGCGGTTTCTCTGTTAAAATTGTAATTACAACATAAGAATCAAATCTTTCCTCTTGCTTTTCCATAATGTCCTCAAAAACATTCAACCTAACAATAATTTCATTTCTTATTTCTTCTAACATATCAGTTACCGATGGATTTATTTTACGTTCTTTAAATCCATCTTGTATTTCAAAGTCAAAGAATATTCGCATAATCTTATTTATAAGAATGTAATATACATTTTTAGAATAAAGCAGATAGGTCGTGATGAATTGAATAGTATTTGTTTTAAGCTAATAATATTAGTATATTTGAGCTAAAATTATTAGCCATGTTTACAGGAATGAGTTTAATAGAATTTACAAAAAAGTTTCAGAGTG
>DATCFI010000161.1:0-14590 GCA_036509585.1 Hanamia sp.
GCCGCTTTGTTGCCAGTGTTCGATCATCTCAAACATTTGGCGGCGTAATTCCGGATTGTTGCGCATGTTATTTTTTTTATCATGCAAAACTATTGGCTATTATATTTGTGGACAAGATGTGGTTGGACGGACGGATACCGAATAATGAAATAAGTTACCATGCTTAACAGTCCAATGTCTGCCAGGAAATGAATAAAATTAAATTCCTTGTCGCAGCGAGCACAGTAAGTATAAAATGTAAAAGGGAAACCATAAGTGTTAAGTCCGTCAATCGGTGCTTCTTCTTTCATTGTTAAAAGAGTCAAAACAATGAAGAATATAAGTGTCAACATGGTTGTCTGTCGAATGGTCTTCATTAAAATGGTGGCTAACGTTTGTATTACCGAAAGTACAAACCTACAAACGCATTTTCAAAAAAAAATGCGTTACTCACTATCAATGCGTTAAATCACTTTTGCGAAGTACATATTAAAGGAATATAACTTTCGCATATACAGGTTTTATATTTGGTTTGAATATCACTTCACCATCCCTTTTATCTCCTGCAATTTCAAGAGCGCTTCCACCGGCGTTAAACGATTGATGTCAACGGCTTCCAGTACTTTGCGTATGTCTTCAAAGGTTTGTGAGTGGGCGTCAAAAATACTCAATTGCATTTGTGGCATGTTGAGTTGCTTCAGATTTTCTTTAATACTTTTCTTATTCCTTTTTGAATCATTATCGGGAACCGTTTCATCCGAAGGATCTACATGTTTTGATTCTAATTGTTTTAAAATTTCATTGGCCCTGTCAATGAGTGATGGCGGCATGCCGGCCATCTTTGCTACGTGAATACCAAAACTGTGAATGCTGCCTCCGGGAACTAATTTTCTTAAAAAAATAATTTTATTTCCTGATTCTTTGTTAGTAATGTGAAAGTTTTTTACACGGTCAAATTTGTTTTCCAGCTCGTTGAGTTCATGGTAATGTGTGGCAAATAATGTTTTGGGCGCGTGTGTGGATTGATGCAGAAATTCAACAATGCTCCAGGCAATAGAAATACCGTCGTAAGTGGACGTACCTCGCCCGATCTCATCCAGCAGAATCAAACTTCGTGGGCTGATGTTGTTAATGATACTCGCCGTTTCATTCATCTCCACCATGAACGTGCTTTCGCCGCTGCTAAGATTATCGCTGGCGCCAACCCTGGTAAAAATCTTATCCGTCTGCGGAATTCTCGCTTCCTCAGCCGGCACAAAACTTCCGGCATGCGCCATTAACGTGATCAAGGCTGCCTGGCGAAGGATGGCGCTCTTTCCACTCATGTTGGGTCCGGTTAAAATAATAACCTGCTGCGTTTGCGGATCTAAAAAAATATCGTTGGCAATATAACTTTCTCCCTGCGGCAGGTTTCTTTCTATTACCGGGTGACGGCTGGCTTTTAACTCCAATTCAAGCCCGGTGTGCAATACCGGCTTTTTATATTTAAAATGCAGCGCATTATTGGCAAAACAAATAATACAATCCAACACAGCAAACACATGGCCATTCAATTGCATCGGGGCTATATAATCCTGCAATTCGTTTAATAATTGTTCAAAAATATTTTGTTCAAATTGAAGGATTTTATCTTCCGCACCCGTTATCTTTTCTTCATATTCCTTTAGTTCCGGCGTAATATATCTTTCCGCATTGGTAAGTGTTTGTTTTCTTATCCAGTTTTCGGGCACTTTATCTTTATGCGTATTCGTTACTTCAAGATAATATCCAAACACATTATTGAAACCAATCTTCAAAGAAGAAATCCCGGTGCGTTCTGTTTCTTTTTGTTGAAGTTTTAGCAGGTGCGCTTTGCCGTTAGTAACGATACTTTTTAATTCGTCCAAATCTTCATCTATTCCTGCTGCAATTACATTTCCTTTGGAAACCGCAGCAGGTGGGTTTTCAATGATTTCTTTAAAAATTTTATCAGCAATATATTTGCAGGGATTTAAGGAATCGCCAAGCCGTTTTAAATATTCGTTGGTCGATGAATCGCAAAATTCCTTTACCTGAGCAGACAGTTTTAGGCCTTTGCCAATCTGCAAAACCTCACGTGGATTTATTTTCTTTAGGGGGATTTTACTTACCAGTCTTTCAATATCACCGGCTTGTTTTATATTTTGAGAAATTTTATTTTTTTCTTCTGGCAATTTTATAAAATATTCTACCAGGTTTAACCGCTCTTCAATTTTACTTATTTCTGTAAGAGGCAATAATATCCAACGTTTCAGCAACCGGGCGCCCATCGGTGAAACGGTATTGTCTAAGACTTTAAGCAGTGAATTATTATTTTCTCCACTTCCCATCAATTCAAGGTTTCGGATGGTAAACCTGTCCATCCACAAATAATCTCCTTTGTCAATTCTCTGCAAAGAAGTAATGTGCTGAAGGTTGGGATGCTCTGTATCTTTTAAATAATGAAGAATGGCGCCGGCAGCAATAATCCCGATCTTCATATTTTCTACGCCAAAACCTTTCAGGCTTTGTGTGCCGAAATGTTTTAATAATGTTTCGTGCGCATATTGTTCTGTAAAAATCCACTCATCCAGTGTGTAAGTATAGAATTTGCTTCCAAAATAACTTTTGAAATTCTTTTGCTGATTGCGTTGAAAAATAACTTCGGCAGGATTCAGGCTCTGCAAAAGCTTATCCGCATATTCTTTATCGCCTTCAGCAATAAAAAATTCACCCGTAGAAATATCCAAAAAAGAAATGCCTGCTTTATCATCCACCAAATGAATTCCACATAAAAAATTATTTTGATTGTGTTCAAGTAGCTTATCGTTGGTGGCTACGCCAGGAGTGACCAATTCTGTTACACCTCGTTTTACAATTCCCTTTGCCTGCTTCGGATCTTCAAGCTGGTCGCAAATGGCAACGCGATAACCGGCCTTTACCAACTTGTGCAAATAGGTATCTAATGCATGATGTGGAAAACCGGCAAGCTCCGGAGCTGTTGAAGAAGCATTGTTTCTTTTGGTCAACGTAATTCCCAGGATACGCGAAGCCGTAATAGCATCCTGCCCGAAAGTTTCATAAAAATCACCTACCCGAAAAAGCAAGATCGCATCAGGATATTTTGCCTTGATGGCGTTGTGCTGTTGCATTAAAGGAGTATCTGCTGCAGACATAAACAAATTTAAAAAGCCTCACCCCAACCCCTCTCCAAAGGAGAGGGACAAGCTCTGAAGCCGATATTAAAGAAAATGACAGGAATTGATCAATTGAATTCCTAACCCAATTAACCAATTGAACTATTTTTGCAAATTAATATTCTTTTGATGAGAAAACTAACAATGGATGAACTGAACAGGAAATCGGTGGAAGAATTTAAAGAATCTGATAAGAATTCGATTATAGCAGTTTTGGAAAATATTCGTAGTGCTTATAATGTGGGAAGTGTTTTTCGTACGGCTGATGCATTTCTGATTGAGTCGGTTTACATAACAGGGTATACGGCAAAGCCTCCGCACAAGGAAATTACTAAAACAGCTCTGGGAGCTCAGGATTCGGTGAACTGGCAATATTTTGAAACAACAAAAAAGGCCATTGAAACCTTAAAAAAGGCCGGTTATAAAATATATGCAGTAGAACAAGTTTTAGACAGTATTTTGCTTCAGGATATTGATCAATTATCCGCTAGTAAAATGGCTTTTATATTTGGTAATGAGGTGAAAGGTGTAGAGCAGGAGATCATTTCGTTGTGTGATGGATGTGTTGAGATTCCGCAATTTGGAATGAAACATTCGCTTAATATTTCTGTGGCTGCCGGAATTGTTTTGTGGGAGGCGGTAAATGTCCTTGCATTAAAGGACGAAGTAAAAAATAAAATTTAGATGGGAACTGTTATAAAAAAAATGGAACCGAGACAGGCGATCGTCAAGAAGATGACTTTTAGCGAAGGGGTTTCAAATTATTTGTCGCTTGTAAAATTTGCTCATACCATTTTTGCAATGCCGTTTGCATTGATCGGTTTTTTTTATGGATTAAAAACGATTGATTATAATCTGCAACGCCCGTGGTGGCTACTTTTTATCCTGGTGATTTTATGTATGGTATTTGCGCGCAGCGCGGCAATGGCATTCAACCGATGGCTGGATGCAGAATACGACGCCAAAAACCCAAGAACTGCCATTCGCGAAATTCCCGGTGGCATTATTCCGAAAAAACATGCGTTGACTTTCGTAGTTTTTAACTGTCTCGCGTTTGTTCTTACTACTTATTTTATTAATGCACTTTGTTTGGTATTAGCACCGGTAGCATTATTTGTCATTCTATTTTATAGCTATACCAAACGGTTTACTCCGCTTTGCCATCTGGTGCTCGGTTTGGGTTTGAGTCTTTCGCCTATTGGGGCTTTTATAGCAGTTACGGGGTATTTTGCTTTGGTTCCTGTGTTGTTTTCTTTTTCAGTTTTGTTTTGGGTGAGCGGTTTCGATATTATTTATGCCTTGCAGGATGAAGAGTTCGATAAAGAAAATAATCTGAGTTCGATTCCTTCATGGCTTGGTGCAGCAAGAGCGTTACGAGTGAGTGAATGTCTTCATGCTTTATCGGCGTTGTCGGTGATCGCTGTAGGTATGGTCGGTGATTTTTCCTGGTTGTATTGGATCGGAGTTTCGCTATTCGTTTTCTTTCTGATTTATCAACATCTCCTGGTGAAACCAAAGGACCTTTCTAAAGTGAATAAAGCATTCTTCAGTTCTAATGGAGTTGCTTCTGTGGTTTTTTGCGTCTTTGTTTTGCTGGATATATTTACGAAACTGTAAGTAATGTTATATCAATTTATAGTAAACGAACAAATATTCATGATTTTGTATTTTTCATCTAACCCAGTCTCAACCACTTTCATCTAAACTATTCTAAACTCAATGTCTCGCATCCTTTGCATAGATTACGGTAAAAAAAGAACAGGCATCGCTGTTACAGATCCTTTGCAGATAATTGCCACCGGGCTTACTACTGTTGATACTCCTGAATTAATTTCTTTTTTAAAAAAATATTTTCTTGCCGAAGAGGTGGAATTAATGGTGATCGGAGAACCCAAAAATTTAGATAATTCGGATACACATGCTACACCGCTGGTAAAACATATCATCAAAAAATTAGAAAAGGAATTCCCTCAAATTCCTGTAAAAACGGTGGATGAACGTTTTACTTCCAAGATGGCAAAGCAAGCGATGATTGATATGGGAATGAAGAAAAAGGACCGGCGAAATAAACGGACAGTGGATGAAATAGCCGCTACGATTATGTTGCAGGAATATATGGGGACGGTTGGCGGTTAAAATGTAGAAATTCTTTAAATTTGCAGTCCAAATAATAATAATCAATAGTCCAATTATGGTTCTCCCAATAGTGGCTTACGGTAACCCGGTTTTGAGAAAAGTAGGTGTAAATATTACGCCGGAATACCATGGCTTGCAAAAACTTATAGAAGATATGTGGGAAACCATGTATAACAGTAAGGGTGTGGGACTGGCTGCCCCACAGATAAACAAAGGCATTCGCCTCTTTGTAATGGATAGCGTGCAGATCATTGAAAACCTTGAGGAGGATGAGAAAAACGATTATCCGGGTGACGGCGGTTATAAAGGTGTTTTTATAAATGCCAAAATAAAAGAGATTGAAGGCGATGAATGGTCTTATAATGAAGGTTGTCTCAGCATCCCAAAAATAAGAGAAGATATTTTCAGGAAAGAGAGCGTTACCATTCATTTTTTTGATGAAAATTTTATCGAACATACTACCACTTTTGTTGGCATTACTGCTCGTGTTATTCTACATGAATACGACCATATAGATGGCAAACTGTTTATAGATTACTTAAAACCTTTGAAAAAAAATCTGCTAAAACGCAAGCTGAATGATATTTCCAAAGGGAAAGTTTCGGTTGATTACCGGATGTCTTTTAGTAAATAGCGTTTATTTGTTAATTGGTGGAGTTATTAGTAATCAGTCAAATTGCCTTATGTCACTTATCCCTGGTATCTCATCACTTACCACTCACAACATTTACGGTTTTCTTTTAATTTCCCATGCGTTTTTAGAGTTATTTTTACGACATGATCCAAAGGGTTTTGACGCTTACGTTTCTCTTGATTTTTTCTAAATATCTTTGTGCGCAGCAGAAAAAAGATACCACTATTAAAGTGAATGATTACTATGTTACCCTTTCGGAAATTGTTGTGAATAGGAAGCTGGATGTATCCGCTTTTATAGAAAGAGTAAAAAAAGACACCACCTTTTACAAAGCGTTCCGAAATTTAAGAATCATTGGCTACACCGCGCTGAATGATATTCGGATGTTGGATAAAGATGGAAAAACACTTGCTTCTTTGCGCAGCAAAACCAAACAGGTAAGAACGGGAAATTGCAGAAAGATGAAAGTGCTCGACCAGGCTGTTACCGGAGATATGTTTGATTCACAAGGGAATTTAAATTATTACACGGCTCAACTTTATGCGGGGTTGTTTTTTACAAAAGATTCTGTATGTGGCGAAAATAATATAGTAAAAGGCTACGAATTTTCAAGCAAAGGATTAAGCGGAATAGAAAAACATAAAGAACAATTAAAGATGTTGTTTTTTAATCCCGGGAAGAAAATAGAGGGGCTGCCGTTTATCAGTAACAAAACGCCCATCTTCGACGAGTCCATGGCCGACAAATACGACATGAGTATTGATTACCGGGATTATAATTCAATACCCTGTTATGTATTTAATATCAAAGTAAAAAAAGGCAAAGAAAGTGAAGTGGTCGTTGACGAAATGACCACCTGGTTCAACGCAAAAACTTTTGAAATTGCCGGCCGAAATTACTCATTGAGCTACGATGCCGGAATCTATGATTTTGATGTGGATATGGAAGTGCAAATGACTAAAGCGGGCGATCTGCTTGTCCCGTCTTTATTGCGATACAACGGAAACTGGAAAGCATTATTTAAGAAACGGGAGAGGGGAGTCTTCACCGCAACTCTTTTTGATTTTGTGAGATAATTAGGAATCTAACGAATAAGTTGCTTTACTGTCTTAATACTGTTCTGTATCATTCGGAAAATCTTTTGATTTTATATCCCTGATATAATGTTGAACTGCACCCGTAATCTGCTCATGAAGATTCAGGTAAGTCCTTAGGAATCTTGGTTTAAATTCCGTGTTGATTCCGAGCATATCGTGCATTACCAATACCTGTCCGTCGCAGCCGCCGCCGGCACCAATACCGATTGTAGGGATTGCTAATTTTTGTGAAACCTGGGTCGCTAGCTTTGCCGGAATTTTTTCGAGTACGATTCCAAAGCATCCTGCTTCCTGTAAAAGCAATGTATCCTTCTTAAGTTTTTCAGCTTCTTCTTCCTCTTTGGCCCTTACGTTGTAGGTGCCGAATTTATAAATGGATTGTGGAGTAAGGCCTAAATGTCCCATCACCGGAACACCCGCACCGACTATTCTTTTTACAGACTCAATTATCTCTTCGCCACCTTCCAGTTTGATAGCATGCGCACCGGTTTCCTTCATGATCCTGATTGTCGAATTCAACGCTTCTTTACTATTTCCCTGGTAACTTCCAAATGGCAAGTCAACAATCACTAGTGATCGGCTGCTTCCTCTCACCACCGAAGATGCATGATAGATCATTTGATCAAGTGTAATAGGCAACGTGGTTTCATGTCCTGCCATTACGTTACTGGCGCTATCGCCTACTAAAATAATATCAATGCCTGCTGCATCAAAAATTTTTGCAAAAGAAAAATCATAAGCCGTTATCATGGAAATCTTTTCTCCGGCTTCTTTCATTTTCTGCAGCGTGTGAGTAGTAATCTTCTTTATTTCTTTGTTTACTGACATCGTATGGCAAAAGTAGTGATAAGTTATTAGCTGTGAGTTTTGATCTATCGGTTATTGGTGATCGGTAATTAACGTAGGCTGTCGTTGATCATATTGCACTTTTTTTCTTTTCCTCTTCCCATAAATGTTGCACAATCCCATCTGCGAGTCCAATATTTGGAACATATATTTCTTCAGCGCCGGCCCACCTCATCACACTAAGGTAAATTTTTAGTGCCGGTACAATTACGTCGGCACGATCTTCTTTTAGTTTGTAAAGAACCATTCTTTCTTTCAGGGAGACGTTATTGAATTCTTTATAATAATCACGGATTAAATTCAATGATAATGATTTGCCGTCTTTTTGTTTGCTTAATGAAAATACTTTATTGATATTTCCACCGGACCCAATCGCTGTAACAGCTTTAAAACCTTTTGTCTTCGACTTGATAGTGCTTTTCATTTCATCCCAGGTTTTATTGGCCACCTGGTCTTTCAACAGCCTGATCGTGCCGATATTAAATGACTCCTTAAAAATCATTTCATTGTTGCTGAAAAAAGTAAGCTCTGTGCTTCCGCCCCCCACATCAATATACAAGTAAGAATGATCTTTGTCTAAATTTTCTGCAATATGATTTTCAAAAACAAGTGAGGCTTCTTCAATTCCAGAAATTACTTCGATTTCAATTCCTGTTTCTTCTTTTACAAGAGAGATTATCTCCGTCGTGTTGGATGCTTCACGCATGGCAGAAGTAGCACAAGCCCTAATGGCCAGTACTTCAAAAGCTTTTGAAAGATTCAAAAAGCCTTTCATTGTTTGGATCAATAAGTTTATTTTATGAGAAGATATATTACCGGTATCAAATACATCAAATCCCAGTCTTAATGGTACTCTGATCAACGACAGCTTTGTGAACGTCGGCTTATTGTTGTTGTCTACGCTTACTTCGGTTATAAGTAATCTTGCGGCGTTGCTCCCAATATCTATAGCTGCTAATCTCAAATTTTAATATTTTTTCTTTAAAAGATAATTGTACGTTTCTATTTGTGAACGATTTTTTTTTGCATCATCAGGATCTACATATTTATTGGAAAGTTCATTGTCCAGGATCCTTGCTTTTACATTGTCATGGAGTTGTATGTTCAGGATGTCCTTTAATTCCTGCTGAATATCTTTATCATAAACAGGACATCCGACCTCAACCCGGTGATCCAGGTTTCTAACCATCCAGTCGGCAGAAGATATATAGTATTTTTCCTTTCCACCGTTGTGAAAGATCATTACTCTTGCGTGCTCCAGGTATTCATCTACAATGCTGATGGCTTTTACCTTTTCTTGAAACTTTTTATTTTCGGTAAACATGCAGCATATTCCCCTCACCACCATTTTTATTTTCACTCCTGCCTTAGCCGCTTCATAAAGTTTCAGAATCAATTCTTCATCGCCTAATGAATTTAACTTCAAAATGACCGAGGCTTTTTTATTTGCTTTTGCGTGTTTGATTTCTCTCTCAATAAGTGAAATAATTTTTCTTCGCATAAACAAAGGACTCACTAAAAGACGGTTACATCCTTTTAGAGATTGAATATTTTTTGGATTTTCGAGGAAGTTGAACACACGCTTGACGTCAGCCATTATTTGCCTGTTACTGGTAAGAAGGCAGTGATCGCCGTAAACGAGACTGGTCTTCCCATTCAGATTCCCTGTGCTGATAAATCCATATTCGACGGTATGTTTGTTCGTTCTTTTTTTGATAAGGCAAATTTTTGCATGAACTTTCATGTTAGGTAATCCCACAAAAACTTTTACGCCGGCATCTTCCAATATTTCCTTCCATTCTAAATTAGCTTCTTCATCAAACCTGGCCCTTAGCTCCAGAATTACCGTTACTGATTTCCCATTTCGCACCGCGTTAGTGAGCGCGTTAATAATGTTGGATTCTTTGGCCAGCCGGTAGCAGGTAATTTTGATGCTCATTACATCTGGTGCGATAGCAGCTTCGCGCAATAGATCAATAAGCGAATCAAAAGAATGATATGGGAAATTTAAAAGAATGTCTCTCTGTAAAATAACTTCCATTACGCTCTTTACGTTTCGCAAAAGAGGATGGATAAATGGTTTTTTTCTCGCATTCTTTTTTTGAAATACTGACGCCGGAAAATCCATGAAATCCTTAAAATTATGAATCCGCTCCCCCGCTTGTAAATTGTCTTTGCCTGATAGGCCAAGACGCTTTGTCAGATAATTCAATAATCCACTGTCAATTTCTTTATCGAATATAAACCGCACCGGTTTACCTTTTTTGCGGTTCTTTAATCCTTTTTCTAATTTTTGAATCAACGAGGTAGAGATATCATTATCAATATCGATTTCTGCGTCGCGTGTTACTTTGATGATGTTGGAAGAGAAAGTATCGTAGCCGAAAAAAGAGAATATCTGCGGAAGACAAAACCTGATGATGTCTTCCAATAAAATAATGTAATTGTTCTTTTCCTTCGGAGGCAATATTACAAATCTTGATAACCTTCGCGGAACAGAAACCAAGGCATATCGCTGCGGCACGTTACCGTCCTTCTTAGATAGTTTGCAGGCAAGATAAATTGATTTGTCGCTCAGGGTGGGGAAAACCTGCAGATTCTCAATCATCAAAGGCACAATATTAATCCTTACATGTTCATTGAAATAGTTGAGTATGTATTCTTGTTGGTCCTTACTTAAATCTGTGTCGTTTAAAATAAATATCTTTTCCTTATTTAATTCTTCCGTAATATTATTCCACGTGCGGTTAAACTGATTTTGCTGATTGGTAACTTTCACTGTGATATCCTCCAGAATTTCTTCGGCGGATTCTTCCAGGTGTACATTCATTTTGTTGCCATATTCTATCATGCGTTTTAATGTGGCAACTCTTACGCGAAAAAATTCATCCAGATTGTTAGAGAAAATTCCCAAAAATCGGATCCTTTCCCTCAACGGAACGGTTTGGTCTCCGGCTTCCTGGAGCACCCTTCCATTAAAAGCAAGCCAACTGATGTCCCTTACAATTATTTTGCGTCTATCCATATTATTAACAAATGTTAAGTCTTAGAAATTTTATCAATGATGCCCGTCGTCGAAAAGCCGGCTTCCAAAGGAATAATTTCTACTTTGCCACCTGCTTCCATGACTTCTCTGGCCCCAACTATTGTATCTATTTTATAGTCTCCTCCTTTTATCAATACATCAGGTTTTATTATTTTGATAAGTGACAGGGGAGTGTCCTCTTCGAAAATAACAACCACGTCGATCATTATTAAAGAGGCCAATATTAACGCCCGCGAGTTTTCATTATTCACCGGGCGGCTTTCACCTTTTAATCTTTTTACGGAAGCGTCAGAATTAACTCCGACAATTAAAACGTCCGCAAAGGAGGCGGCTTTGGAAAGTACGGCTATATGACCTTCGTGTAAAATGTCAAAAACACCGTTGGTGAACGCAATGGTTTTGCTTTTTAATCGTAATCTTATTATTTCCTGCGATAGCCCTTCTTTACTAACTACCCTGATCCGGATTGAATCGGTTTTCTTCATTTTTATGTTTATTTTGATAAAATAGTAATCCAAAAGATATTGCGCCAACAAGAAGAATAATGCCTGTAGTTACACCCCACATCAACCATCCAAATGAAACATTGTCCACATTGTAGATCAATAAAACCTGTTGTACCGCTATAGGAAAGGCGCCCAGCCCTCCCGGCGAAACAATCATCGCGAGGGTAGCGAGTGAAAGTACGCTAAAAGCTGCCCCCATTCCTAATGACGAAGTATCAGATAATGCAGAAAATCCAATATAAATTTCAAATAAATAAGTAGCCCATATAAACAAAGTATGTCCAATAAATTGCTTTCTCTTTTTTAAATGAAGAATCGTTGAAAAACCTTCTTTAAGCCCCACCTGCAAGCCTTTTAATTTGACTACATAATGGTGATCTTTATATTTAATTAGCGTCCATCTCGCAATTAAAAAGAATATTGCCGCGAGAAACAAAATGACAAGGATCATCAACCAAATGGGGTTCGCCCGCTTATGATTGAAAAGGAGATCGATCTTGGATTTTACAAAATCGCTTACGGTGTCTACCTGGATTAAGAATGTAATGATGATGAACAGAAAATAACATAATAAATCGAAAATCCTTTCAAGCAAAAGGGTGCCGAATAATTTGGCCAAAGGAATTTTTTCATAGCGGGTCAATAACGTACATCTTAAAATCTCGCCTGCCCTTGGCAAAAAAGTATTGGCAAAGTAGCCACACATCACAGCGTAGAATGTATTGCTCGTGGACGGTTTGTAGCCCATAGGCTCTATTAGGATTTTCCATCTGACAGCACGACTGATATGTCCTAATATAGCAAGGATAAAAACCGGTAACAGCACAATGTAGTGCGCTTTTGCTAATGATTCTTTGAATTGTGACCATTCGGTCGGTGTCATTTTACTCAACTGCCACCAGGTTAAGAAAATGCCAATACCAAGGAACAGGATATATTTTAACGCAGAAAATATTTTTTTCTTCATATACGCGTACAAGATAATAAACCCTTTTTAATTTATACCTTTATTAAAAGGTTATCAATTAACCTGACTTCATTTAAAAACGCGGCTATCAGTAGCACCGATTCATCGCCTGTTGCAAATTCGGATATCAATTTAAGATTATTTATCGAGGCCAGTTCAAGATACTCCACTGCAAAACCTTTTTTCCCCAGGTCAGAAATTACTTTTTGTTTGAGGCTTGAAAAATTATTGCCGGTAAGCTGATCTTTTATAAAAACCAACGCAGCATGTAGTTCTGCTGCTGAGTCTCTTTCCACCTCAGTTAATCTTAAATTTCTGCTGCTCATGGCAAGACCACTACTTTCACGGACGATAGGACAAATTACCACTTTGGTTTTCCGCTTCGTAAGTTGGATCAATCGCTCAATAACTATGCATTGCTGGAAATCTTTTTGCCCGAGAAAAATAGTATCAGGATCTATGATACTTAATAGCCTGTCTACCACTAAACATACACCCTGGAAATGTCCGGGCCTAAATTCTCCTTCCAGGATGGTTTCAAGACGACCTAAGTCGTAATGCTTGTTTCTTGACTCCTCCTCCGGATAAATTTCAATTTCCGATGGCAAAAATAAAATGTCGCATCCGTTTTCCTCCAGAAGTAAAATGTCGCTTTCAATTGTTTTTGGATATTTCTTAAAATCTGTCGGATTATTGAATTGAACAGGGTTTATGAAAATGCTGCAAATTGATATATCAGAAAATTCTTTACTCTTTGCAAGGAGTGATAAATGACCCCGATGCAATGCGCCCATAGTAGGGACAAAGCCGATTTTTGACGAAGAATCGATGTCAGTCTTTAGAAAATTCTGAAGGTCGGATGAATGTTTAAAAATAATCATGTCTTCTTTGTAAATGTCTCTAACATTGTGTTTAGCGTTGTGAAAACAAAAAATAAATGGTAACTTTGCCGCCTGTAAAAAGTTAATTTAGCTAATTTAATAATTTATAAATGTCGACAAAGAAAAGAATTTTATTCATAGCCAACGAAATATCTCCTTACCTGGAGATGACAGAATTTGCAGAAATCGTGAACAGGCTTGCAGTAAAATCTAATGATTCCGGAATGGAAGTTCGGTGTATTATGCCCCGTTTTGGCATGATCAATGAGCGTCGGCACAGACTTCACGAGGTGGTTCGCCTTTCAGGTATTAATGTCAACGTAGATGGAGATGATTACCCGTTAGTGATAAAGGTTGCTTCTCTGCCAAATGCCAGGCTGCAGATCTATTTTTTAGACAATGAAGACCTTTTCAAAAGAAAATCACTATTTCATGATGAAAATGAAAAATGGTTTGCGGATAACGCTTTAAGAACGGTGCTATTCTGTAAAGGCGCTTTGGAAACCGTTAAGAAATTTGGTTGGCCCCCTGATATTATCCACTGTAGTGGCTGGATGACCGGGCTTATTCCGATGTATATAAAAACTGCCTACAAAAAAGAACCTGTTTTTAGTAATTGTAAAGTGATCTATACCATCGGACAAAATACTTACAAGGAAAAGATGGGAAAAGATTTTGCAAAAATAGCTACTATCAACACGCTTGTTAAAGACAAGGATATCGAGCTTTTCGACGAAGGAAGTAATTTCGCCATGTTCAGGGGGGGCGCTCACTATGCGGACGCGGTTACTTTTGGCGCGGAAAAAATTGACAAAAAATTAGTAGACGAATTTATCAAGGTGCGTGGAAAAAAGACGCTTAAGTACAATCCCGAATCTGATCTTTCCGATTATTTACAATTGTATACCGATCTTGAAGGAAAATAATCTACAGTAGCGGATGGGATTTTTCGTTTTATATGAAATCCTCAAATTATAGCTTAAACTAACAAAGCTGAGGAAGGAAATTCCATTTGAACCTTTTTATACCTAAAAAATACCATCTAAATTTCATTCTGAAGGTTGAATACAATCCATAATGTTTTTCAAAAAGGCATTTTCGTCAAAAGACTTATCCAAAGTTAGTCCCAGCCTTACCACCACTAATTTTTTAGACGGAATAATATAATTAGGGTCTGCTGATTATGTCAGGCCCATCCCGATTTTACAAAATTATTTATATTTGGCCACCTATTATTTTCGGTTACCCATACCGTTATTATTATTTTCAGAATCAGGCAATAGAGTACCCGCCCGGTTAATTTA
>DATCFI010000162.1:0-7566 GCA_036509585.1 Hanamia sp.
TCAAATGCGCACCAACGTTGAAAATTTTATGAACGGAAGAAAAAATGACAAAAAGCAGGTGCACAAATACTTTCATGTAAGCCACGTCAGATATGCAGCTTAAAGAATTTTGTAGCACTAAATAACTAAACGATTAATAAGAGACGCATGCTTGGCAAAAGAGCAATCTGGAATTTTACTTTTTTTTATTATAAAAACTTACAAAAAATGGAAAATACAAAAACAATAAACAAATCCCCCGGACAAGGAGAATTGCTATCAGTAATGGGAATTGATATCACTGTAAAATTAAGTGGGGAGGATACCGGCAATGCCTACTCGATAGTTGAATTAAATATGCCTCCTAACAATGGCCCGGGGATGCATATTGATACCAGATGGGATGAGTCGTGGTATGTAATAGAAGGCACTTTTGCATTTTGCCTGGACGGTGAACAAATAGAGGCAGTTGCCGGTAATTTCGCCTATGCACAAAAGGGCATACCACATAGTTTCCGGAATATCGGTCAAACGGTAGGAAAAATAATGATGATTGCAGTCCCCGCCGGAGTAGAAAAGTTTTTTCAGGATGTTCACCGGGCTACATTAGAAGGAAAAACCGAAAAAGAAACGATGTTGAATATTACCAGGTCGCACGGAATTGAATCAATCCCGAAACCTTAGCATCAATAATTATCATTAATACTAAAAGATAAGAGTGCATAACCTGTCTATTTCAATTTAACGAAAACTACTCAATATGGTATCAATTCTACTTTGGAGCATTATAATATTATACAGATTTCATTTATCCGGACATTTGCATAATATGCTAACGAATGTTCCGAACTGGTCATCAGGAAGCGTTGAAGACATGAACAGGTACAAGGCCTTCTATCACAAGGTGACAAATACCAGATTTTTTGCTCCCGTTATTTTTGCTACAATAATCATCTGCATCATATCCCTGTTTGTTGTTTGGAACCACAGCAGCTTTACCCGATACCTTGTTTTACTTTGTTTACCTATTGCAGTTGCAGCCTTAATAGCCGTTTTCACTGTTTTTCGTCCAATGAACGAATATTTTTCATTAAAGCAATGTGACCCTTTGGTATTAAAAAAGATGGTTAAAAAATGGCTGACGTATAACTATATCCGCTTTTTTATCATTCTTACCGGTTTAATTATTTCTATATGGAATTTGGCTTCATTCAAATCCTAAGTACGAAAGTTCATCTCTGCCCCGAAACACTACCGCTAACAAAATTGTTGCTGCAAGTTGACGGGATGTTTAAACTATCGGCTATAGTTTACTATCAGTCCCGCACGTGCAGGATTCCAGTGAACGGATAAATATCAGCTTTTTCTATTTACTTCTGGCTTTCCTAACAATAGCTCCCCGATGCATATTGATACCCGATGTGATGAGTCGTGGGATTTAATAGAAGGCACTTTTGCATTTTGCCTTGACAATGAACAAATAGAAGCAGTTGCCGGTAATTTCGCTTATGCGCCAAAGGGTATACCCCATAGTTACCGGAATATCGGTCAAACGGTGGGAAAAATAATGATGATTGCAGTCCCCGCCGGAGTAGAAAAGTTTTTTCAGGATGTTCACCGGGCTACATTAGAAGGAAAAACAGGAAAAGAAACGAAGTTGAATATTACCAGGTTGCACGGAATTGAATCAATCCCTAAAGCATAGTGTCAATATTTATCTTTATGCTTTTTATAAATGCCGGCTTACGTAGTTCATTGATAAAAGATACAACCATGAGCAAGAAATATTATATTTGAACGCTTTAGTTTAAGATAAAATAATGCCCGTGTCCTCTATTGGTAGGAGAAGATGTTCTCAACCTCATAAACAGAGTTCGATTCTCTGCATGGGTACAAATTTCTCAATGGAATCTTTTCTAAAACAGCAATCCTCTATTTTTATTCGTTTACTGCATTCTACTTCCTCAATCACTATTTTATTTTTTATCAACTGTCAAATTTCCCTGCGACCGAATATCATCAGAGGAACTTCCTACCTTGATGCTAAACATTCCGGGTTCTACCCACGCTATCCGGAAAATCTAAATCAAAAATTCGCCTATGCCCTGAGTTACACCTGTTAAGCTATTCGGGAAACTCAGAGCAGCAGTACTTTTTTATTCGGAACATTCGCTCCATATTATCTTGGAAGAATTTCAGATGAACAAATGAAAAATTTGGATGGTAAGAGACATTCCGCTGTGACTAATTTTCGTGGTAGACTGTTGAACGATATTGTTACTTCAATGATTACCACAAGCTATAATTCAAGTTGGTTAATTAGTTCCATTAAATGACGCCCCCGCTATCCGCAGTAAATTTAACCATATAATGGTCATTGTACGGCGTACAAAGGTCATTGGATAACCATACAATGGCTATTTCACGCCGTGATTTTTGCAATTTCAGGCCTGGCATGGCACGGGAAAGCCCGCCAAAACCCTCTTTTCCGGTAAAAAGTGTGAATAACTTAATTTTTCAATAGGCCATTTAAGAAAAAATTTAAACTCACATTTAGATTCCTGTGAAATGCCTCAACAAATTAAAACTATTACTACCGAAGATATAAAATCCTGCGGATGAATAATGATCATCTTCCGGCAATTGGCATAACCATGCCCTCACAGGGTTGTAATGAATATACTCCAACTTCCGGAAAAATGCTTCGTCTTTTCTGAAGGGAGCTCTATCTTTTCTGAAAAGTGCTTTATCTTTTCTGAAAAGTACCTCAATTAAAACAGGAATACCAGTTGTATGTAAACTTTCAGCAAAAAATAAATGAATGCGAAGTCGAAATAGAAAAATTACTAAAGGAACAAATCAATAGTGACAATGAGAAAAAACAACACCTTATTGATAAAAAGGTTTGCAAAAAGATAAAACAAGAACACACCAAAAAATTTAGACATCAACTTGCTATGATACCAGTATTTTGGTGGCGTTGATTTGTAAGCCATTGAATGAGTTAGCCGCGCTATAAGAGGCTTTTAAGAAGCAAACATAACAGTAATATACAAACGAAACATAGCACTCTATTCAATTTGGTGGCAAAGCATCATTTGACGCTTTCATCAGTGCCCCTCCTTTTTCTGCATCATTGATTCCGGGAAAGTGATATTGAAAGTAGTGCCTTCACCATTCACCGATTGTGCACTTATTTGCATGCCATGAAAATCGGTGATACTTTTTACAATAGATAATCCAAGGCCAAAACCTTCACCCTCCTCATTGCCCGACTTTTTGAAGCGGTTGAATATAGTTGCCAGTTCTTCCTGCCGGATACCGATACCGGTATCCCTGATGGTTAGCACATACGCTTCACCGTGATGATAATGGTCGCTAAGATAGATGGAACCGTTTTCGTTATTGTATCGGATCGCATTATTAATAATATTGTAAAGAAGCTGAAAAAGCAGATCCCGGTTTACTTTCATTAACGTCACACCTGGTGTAACCTTATTTTTAAAATGAATAGATTTACTTTCCAAACGAACCGAAAGCTCTTCCATTACCTGTTCGGAAAGTTCAAGCACTTCAACTTTATCCGAACGGGCAAACTGATCATTTTCAATTCTTGAGATATAAAGAAGGGAATGGACAATTTTTTTGAGACGCCCTACCGTCTTCATCATCGCTAAAAGTTTTTCCTGTAGTTCATCTTTTACCCCTTCCTCCATCATCATATTTTCAATATTAGATTGAAGGACGCTGATTGGCGTCATTAGCTCATGTGAAGCATTGGAGGTAAACTCCCTTTCCTTATCGAAGGCTTCATGTATTTTTGCCATCAGGCCGATGAGCGAATTGTCAAGAAATTGGAAGTCAGTGGTGGAAGTTTTTATGGGGGTAAGTGGCTCTTTGAACGGGAATTTACGGTTTAACAATTTGGTACGTACAATCTTTCCCAGTGGCCTCAGAAGGATACGCGTGTACAGCAGATCCGCTACAAGGCTTACCAGGATAAGTCCAATGAGTATATACAAAGTGAAGCGCTGCAAAAGCTTGCTGTATTCACCGATAGTAGAAGTTGTTTTCCCGATCTCGAGGATATATTTTTTATTGTCGCTTTTAAGTTCGTGAATCAGTATGCGGTAATTCAATGTATCTTCTTCTATTACCCGTCTTGACGTTTCAATGGTATCATGCACATTTTTGTTGTTGGCAGGTACAAGTGAAATATATTCTTCCATCAGCATCGTATAGCTTGAATAAGTGCTGTCGCCCTGCAGGTAATAATCTATTCCGTTTTTATCAATTACATTGAGCACTTCTTTCTTTTGTTGTCCCAGGAAATAATTGGTGTATTGAAAACTCACTCTGTTTACTAAAGTGGGAAGCAGGGCTACAAATAAGAGTACGATCAGTAATTTGGAAAGCGTTATAAATAGTGTGAGTTTGTTTAACAGTTTCAAGGCAGCTTAGATTTTTATTTTATAACCAATTCCCCGCAAGGTTTGCAACCAATCAACCGGTGCAAATGCTCCCATCTTTTTCCTGATATTTTTAATGTGTACATCAATGTAATTGGAATCAGAATCATCATCTGAGAAATTGCCCCAGATGTGCTCGCTTAGCTGCATGCGTGTGAGAGGCCTGTTTTTATGTAACAGCATGTAGCTTAATAAATCAAATTCTTTTCTTGACAATTCTATTTCTTCTTCTTCAAACCGAACCGTCCGTTTGTTTAGGTCAATATTAAAATCGCCCAATTCTACGACGGGATCATTATTCCCCGATTTTCTGCGTGATATCGCTTGCATCCTGGATTGCAATTCGAGTAAGGAAAAAGGCTTTGGAAGATAGTCATCTGCTCCGAGATCCAGGCCCTTGATTCTGTCTTCCAGTTTCCCTCTTGCGGTAAGAATGATGTAAGATGCATTAAGACACATTTTTTTGGTATCATTCAAAAGGGTAAGCCCGTCGCCATCCGGCAAACCGAGATCAAGCAGAATGAAATCATATTCATTTTCTACCATCAATTGTTTTGCCTGCCCGGCAGAATAAGCGGTATCCGTAAGGTAGCAGGCCTTTTCAAGAAATACCTTTATTTCCTTTGCCAGCGTTCTTTCGTCTTCAATGATCAATACTTTCATCTTTTCAGAATTGGTAATAAAAGCTAAAAGTCAAAAATGAATTTAAATTACCTTTCCCGGTTTGTGCCTGCGGGCTTAGCATTGATAGCTGATATGCAGCTTCCACCAGGTAATGGGCCCTATTGTAGTCAAGAGGTAATTTAAGACTATACGAAAGTAAATTAAAGTAGGTATTCACTACCGATTTACTTTCACTGGTATTACCAGATGAGCCAAAAAGTGGATCTGTCAGGATTCCCAATAAACTATCACGTAATTTTTTTTCCTGGATATAAGTTTGATAAAAATGCTGCGTACCGGCTACCACATTTGCAGATGGCGTAATGGTAACAATATCTTTACTGGTTATACTAAAAAGATTAATTTGCTTTGATATCCCTGCAGTAACGAAAGCATCGGAGGTTTTTCCAAAGGCATAATC
This sequence comes from Hanamia sp., assembly GCA_036509585.1. Taxonomy (GTDB): domain Bacteria; phylum Bacteroidota; class Bacteroidia; order Chitinophagales; family Chitinophagaceae; genus Ginsengibacter. The sequence goes on from DATCFI010000162.1 coordinate 5,533, forward strand.
ACCGGTGACGGATGGTTTAATCCAGCCATTATAAGAAAAGTTGATACTGGCATTATCGGCATTGGCTGACTGTAACAGTGGTGAATAAGAAGGATAAAAACTATGGCTGTAACTTATATCCGTTGACAATTTTTTGCTCACTTTAAGAGTAACGCCGGCACCGATAGCCGAAGCAGACAAAGTGGAACTGTTGTCATTTAAAAGCTTGTAGGTTTGCCCGGTAAAATAAATGCCCGATTTAAGTTGATAAGTAGCAGCAACAGCTACATAAGGGGTATTTTCTTCGGCGCGTTCACCATAATAGCTGGCATTATTTGAATAAACAGTTCCAAGTGTCAGCGTTGATTTGGTTAGAACACTGTCTGTCGCTGCGCTTTTACTGCTATCCGTTTGTGCAAAGCTAATAGAACTGCTTATTGCAAGGATCATTATAATGAATATGCGTTTCATAAGGTTATTTTTTTTAGTTTAATGAAGCACTTTGATTATTGGCTTGATGATCGGCCTTATAATTGTTGGTTTAATGATTTTAATAGGTTTTACTTCAATCGTTACAGGAACCGGTACAGGTTGTCTTCTCGCTTTCGGAACAACTTTAATCGCTTTTACTCCCGCATTTGACTGATCATTGGTAACGACAGTACTTTTCACCTGGGATGAAGAAGGAATGGAATCCGACACTGATAAATTAGTGAATTTAAAATGGCAAACAGGTCCTCCTGTATCAGCAAGTAACCACTGGGGCAAACTGATCAATAAAAAACCGGCAACAAGGCCTTTTAAGATAATCGTTCCTTTCATCTTTCTATATTTAAAAACAGGTTTTGCAAAGTAAGTGCAAAACCTGTTGAGTGATTTATTTCAGTTTAATTCCATTGTTTGCCCCGGCTATGGATCTCATTTGAATAGTAGCCGGCTTTACATGAATCCTGTTGGTACTTGCCGCCCTTACATGAACAGTTGCAGAAGAATTTTCGTGTAGGGTCTTACCTGTTTTGACGGCAGTTTTATTTACTGCTGCTTTTACTTTCTTGCCGTTTTTAAATGCTGTATGTCCTTGCGTTTTAATATTTGCCACCTCTTCATTTTTAATTTTACCGGTGGTTTTCAACGCATTCGTTGAAGCCTTCGCCCCCGTATTTACATACGCCTGGTTATTCATTTTATTGCCCTTTGCGCTAATGTTAGCAGTTGCGTTTGCATTTTCAGAGCCATAGACTGCAAAATCTTTTGAAGCGACTTTTTCCGATTCCCGATCTTTAGTTCTTGCTTCTGCCGCTAATTTTTCCTTTTGAGCAAGCATCTGCTGCTTTTCAGTTTTGACTTTTTGGTTACTCTCTTCTTTAGCATTAGCCACTGCCTTGGATTGAATATTGGTTTCAGAGGAAGCGCTTACCTGGGTATTGGCCTGTGTACTGCTTTTGCTGGCAGAAACAGCGCTGTTCGTTTTAATAGCCTCACTGTTTTTTACCGTAGTTTGTGCAAATGAAACAGTTGAGAATAAAAATCCGATTGATAATAAGAATGTCGTTTTCATAATGTTTAATTTTAAAGATTAATAAATAATTACAGGGCAAACATAAAACCCGAAGATGAAGGGAAAATGAAAAATGAAAAAATAGTTAGAAGGCTCTCTTTAAATTTTATCAACTGGTGCAGGCCTTCTCTTTTGTACTAGCCCACTAACCATAACGTCGCCCCAGGCAGAAAATCAGTGGAAAAAAATATTGAAGAAAAAATAAAGCGAAGGCATACATTTATAATTCTAAAAAAAGTCAATGTGAGGGATTGTAATCAGGTATTGTTTGATTAATCATCTAAAAATAAAAACAATGACCTTTAAGATCAAAGACCTTATAAAGAGGCAGCCTGCCCTATGCTATTTTATTCTTACGTTTTTTATCTCATGGACAGGTGCCTTTATGGTGGTTGCATCAAAACTAATAAATGGAATACCCATTCCAAGGCTTGATGGAATCCTTATGTTTCCTGTAATGCTCTTAGGCCCTCCTTCTGCCAGTATTATTTTGACCC
>DATCFI010000163.1:0-37268 GCA_036509585.1 Hanamia sp.
TATCATTACCGATATAACAGAAGAAATAATATGGATACCATCTTTCACAAACTAATCGAAAGAATGGTGAAAAATAACCCAAAGAGAATTGGAGACAAAGAATAAAAAACTGGGCGGACTAAACGTATATACCTAAAAAATAAATATCACTTACACTTCCGGCAGGTGCGCGGATAATATTTGGAGATAAATCCTGTAAATAACCCATGAGGGCAGGTTCAGTAACAATCTGTCCCATCCAAAGGTTGGAATTATTCCCATACACGAAAACAGGCACCTTTGCCAATACCTTATTCAAATTAACAGTTAATGAATCTGTAATAATTCCCGATGCTGAAGTGCCATCGATGATACCGGGAGTTTGAAAAGATTTCGCTTGCCATCCATCTTGAAAAAAGCCGACCGTCGCAGCTAACGGAGGATCGACCGGGTTATAAGTTGAATCAACGGGTGGGTTGACTGTTCGTCCTCCGCCGCCTGTATTAGAATCGTCTGGTGTGCTTTTTTTACAACCTGTAATAAAACAAGACCATATCAATAAGGATATCAATATTTTAAATTCATTTTTCATAGACGATTTTCGTTTTTTTCATTACACTTGACTACCCTTAAATTATCCAAATCGCTTTCAATTTAGATCACAAGCATGCGCACGTGGATTTCCCCATTAAACCGGGAAACCATTGAAGCTGTACTACCAGCTGGAATATACTATCAGAAAGTAATAGGATCATGAGACCAATCCCGATAGTAGTTAAAGCCATTATTATTGTGACCTGCCAGATGTACTATAAATGGATGTTTCTCCCTGATAACTTTTTTATCAGCATTTACATTGATTCAAGGGTAAATTGATGCAATCAGTTTTATCTTTTTAAATATTTTTTTTCGCGAGACAAATGTATTTAAACAATCGATGCAAGAGTGGTATTATTTTAACAATTAATAATTACAATTCAACCAAAATCCTTTTCCGGAAAGTGTCGCACTTTCAAATCTTCATTATCTCATTCCTAAGAAGACATGACAGTCAACAAACAAATTAAACAGATTCGTTTTTAATATCCTTAATTGATTGACAGAATTAAAAACACCGCTTACCAGCATCAAAGGATACATACAGGTATTAGAAAGAAGCATTGAACAATCAGATAAAGCTACCGTCAAATGGCGTTTAAACAAAGTATAGCAACAGGTAGGGAAATTAAATATACTGACAGCAGATCGTTTAGACATTTCTAAAGTCGAAAGTGGTAAATTAAAACCCAATTTAAGCTTGACAGACGCGAAACGAAAATAACGGAGTATTACAACCACGGAAGCCTTATATCAAACATATCCTTTAAAGCACGCCTTGCAGCATAATATCCGCAAATACCATGTACACCTCCTCCCGGCGGAGTTGAAGAAGAACAAACATAAATACCTTTCGCAGAAGTACGATAAGGAGAAAGCTTCAAAACAGGCCTTGTAAAAAGCTGCCTTATGGAAGCGGCGCCGCCATTAATATCGCCTCCGATATAATTTGGATTATACAACTCCACATCTTTCGTATTCATTGCATGGCGCGCAAGAATACAATCCCTGAATCCCGGCGCAAAACGTTCAATCTGTTTCTCGATTGCTTCTGTCATATTCGTTGTTGATCCATTTGGAACGTGGCAATAAGCCCATGCTGTATGCTTCCCACCGGGCGCTCTTGATTTATCAACAACGCCAGGCTGAACAAAGAGAACAAACGGTTTTTCCGGAATGCGGTTTTTTGAAATCATCTCTTCACTGTTGTAAATCTCCTCAAAGCCCCCACCAATATGAATCGTGGCTGCTTGCCTACATTTACTATTGGTGAAAGGAACCGGCTCAGACAATGCCCAATCCATCTTAAATATTCCAGCACCATATTGATAGCGCTCCAGTTGCCATTTATAAAATGAAGAAAATTGTTCGCCTGCTATCGAAAGTAATTGTTTAGGAGTTACATCAAGCAACACAGCTTTGGAAGCAGGCAATTGTTGCAATGAAGTAATTCTTGTTCCGACTTGTATTTCGCCACCCAAATTTTTAAAACAGGTTGCGAGAGCGTTGGTAATTTGTTGCGCTCCGCCTTTGGGTAAAGGCCATCCGTTTATATGCGCAACGGTATTGAGCACAACCCCAATGGAAGAAGTAGCGAGTTTATTTAATGGCAACATAGAATGCGCAGCCATACCTGCAAACAAAGATTTCGCCCCATCAGTTATAAAATGTTTCCGGGCAAAATATTTTCCGGAAGTAATTGCGTAAGAAGCAAATTTTGCTTTGGCATTTGAACAGGCACTTAAATGAAACGGCCCTAAAAAAGCAGAGCGAACAGCAGGCCACTCTTTTGCCAGCGGTGAAAAAATTTGTTTGTACTCCATGGAATCTTTACCCAACTGCGAAGCGGTGGCCTCTATGGAAGATTGAATAGAAATTACAGAACCATCATCGAAAGGATGCGCAACTGCATACTCAGGCGTAAGATATTCAAGTCCAAACTGCTGAAGGTTCAATGATTTAAAAACGGGAGAATCTTCCCCAAGCGGATAAACGGAAGAACAAATGTCATGAATAAAACCAGGGAGGGTTAATTCAGCGGAACGCACTCCACCGCCTAACACTTCCTTTTCCTCAACAAGTAGAACCGACAGGCCTGCCTGTCGCAAAGTAATGGCTGCGGCAAAACCATTCGGCCCCGACCCGACCACGATGGCATCATACTTTGTCTCCACGTTTCTTGTTTTAGATATTTTAGAATGCTACAAAAATCACTCTAAATTTACCAGACAAATATCTAACTAATATTTCAGGCGGACGTTACGGAAAACTGATTCACAACATTTCCGAAAGACATGCAGTGAATTACGCACAAGATGATTTTGAAATGGATAAAAATTTACTTATATCCCAATATTTTCAGCATACTTGCTGCGCTTTGTTCCTTAGCATACACCCAGTCGACCAACTTGCCGTTTTTATCACGGTCAAGAACGATGTATTTTGGTGAAGGGATAAGACAATGCTTTATTCCGCCATAACCGCTTATCTGGTCCTGGTAAGCTCCGGTATGAAAAAAGCCAACATATAACGGTTCGCCCGTACCCGTTTTTGGCAGAAACACTTCATTGATATGCTCTTCCGAGTCATAGTAATCATGGCTATCACAGGTGATACCACCAAGCGTTACTCGTTGATATTCCTCATCCCATTTGTTTACAGGCAGCATCAGAAATTTTTCACCGATGCCCCAGGTATCTGGCAATGTGGTGATAAAAGAAGAATCAATCATATACCACGTTTCGCGATCGTTTTGCTTTTTCTCACCAATTACGCTGTAAATATGGGCCATGCTTTCGCCAACTGTGAAACTGCCAAATTCAGTAAAAATATTCGGCATGGGCACTTTACTCTTTTTACAGGCTACCTTAATGTTTCTTACAATCTCATTGATCATAAACTGGTAGTCGTAATTGAAGCCAAGAGAATGTTTGATCGGGAATCCACCGCCGATGTTAATAGAATCCAGTTCGGGGCAAATCTTTCTAAGCTGGCAATACAGATTGATAATCTTATTCAATTCGCTCCAATAATAAATGTCATCCTTAATTCCTTTATTGAGAAAAATATGAAGCATCTTCAATTGAAACTTGTCTTCATACCCCTCAATCTCATCCACATAAAATTCAAGAATATCTTTTGCGCGTATGCCTAACCGTGATGTATAAAAAGGGAACATGGGTTCTTCTTCTGCTGCCACACGTATCCCAATGTTGAAAGGCACCCTCACAGATTTTTTATAAACTTTTAATTCATCTTTATTATCAAGTACCGGAATTACATTTTTAAACCCGGTATTTATTAACCGCGCAATACGGCTTGTATAAGACTTTTGTTTAAAGCCATTACAAATGATAAATGTATCTTTTGAAATTTTTTTTCTCTCATACAATTTGTGAATAATCTCAATATCGTAAGCATACGATGTTTCAAGATTAATATCGTGTTTCAGCGCCTCTTCTATGATAAAAGAGAAATGAGAACTTTTGGTACAATAACAATAGTTATATTTCCCTTCGTACTTATGTTTTTTTATGGCGTTGGCAAACATTTTTTTTGCCTTATCGATCTGCATTCCAATTTTGGGCAGGTAAGTAAACTTTAATGGGGTACCATATTTATCAATCAAACCTTTTACGTCTACACCATTATACTGCAAATAGCCATCTTTAAGATCGTAACCTTCCTGCGGAAAATTAAACGTCTGATCTACAAGGTCTGAATAAGTATTGTTCATTAAAAAATAGTAACTGTTTTGAAAAAAATTTTTACAAATGTAATTGAATGATGAATTCAATGCATAAAAAAAACCGTCTCCACAGAATTGTGGGGACGGTTTTAATAAATTATAGACGTCATCTTATTTTACTGACTGAATCAGGCTCTTAAAACTTTCTGGCTCATTCATAGCCATATCAGCTAATATTTTCCTGTTCAGATCGATTTTCTTTTCATTCAATTTATGGATGAATTGGCTGTAGGTTAAGCCTTCTTCCCTAACGGCAGCGTTGATACGCGCAATCCACAGTGCCCGATATTCACGCTTTTTAAGTTTACGGCCTACATAGCTGTAGGTCATCCCTTTTTCCATTACATTCTTCGCAACGGTATATACATTTTTTCTTTTCCCGTAATAGCCTTTGGCGGCTTTAAGAACTCTTTTCCTTCTTGCCCTTGATGCTACTGCATTTGATGAACGTGGCATATTTTAATGTTTTTATTTTTTGATTTTAAAATTCCGGCTTTCTATTCCCATCTTAAGACAGGATGGATGTTTACTTCATTCTGAGCAATCTCATTACAAAAGGCCTGTTAGGATTACTAACGACACCCTTCTTGCGCAATGCACGTTTACGTTTTTTAGACTTTTTAGTGAGAATGTGACGTTTGAAAGCTCTTTGATGAGTAATTTCACCTGTACCGGTTACTTTAAAGCGTTTCTTGGCGCTGGAGTTGGTTTTAACCTTTGGCATTATTAACTATTTTACTTTTACACCCTTGCCGGCGTCCCGAACAGACGGGAACTTATGGAGCCATGTGGGCAATATGTTTTATCAAAAATCCGATTCAACTAAAACACAAAATGCTGAACGGGGCGCAAAAGTAAGATTATTATTTGAAAAAAGTGCCGAAAAATTCAGCTTTTTTAACCAACGTTCGAATTTTACAGAATCCTAAATGACAGGAAACAAGTAAAAAATGAGAAATTTCGTTTCTTTCTGATGCGTAACAGTTCATTGAAACGAATTGCATCGGACAAAAATAAATTTTACAATAATTACTTTTGAAAAAACAATTCATGGTCAACAGAAGAAAACTCTTGCAACTTTCCACGTTAGCAGCGCCTTTGCTTTCGCTGAAGTAGATCCAATTTTTTTTGTCAACATTGTAAGAAAATCTTCGCAGCAAACAAACAAATAACATGAATTTTAAATTAGAAGTAATCGGATTCAACATTGAAAGCTGCATCGTTGCGCAGGAAGCGGGCGCCAAGCGAATTGAATTGTGCGCAAGCCCGGGCGAAGGAGGTACCACGCCTTCATTCGCATTCATAAAAGCTGCCAGACAAAATTTAGATATCGACTTATATGTTATGATACGTCCAAGAGGCGGAGATTTTTTATATAGCGATGATGATTTTGACATCATGAAAAAGGATGTTATTAATTGTAAGCAAGCCGGATGCAATGGCATTGTAACCGGCATTTTAACAAAAGACGGGAAAGTAGATCAGAAGCGATGCAATGAATTGATTGAATTGGCCTATCCGCTCGAAGCCACGTTTCACAGGGCTTTTGACAGGGTAAAAGATCCACCCGCGGAGTTGGAAATTATTATCACTTTAGGATTTGAAAGAATACTGACATCAGGAGTGAAGCTGAAGGCAATCGACGGGGTTGATTTACTGTCGCGATTAATAAAACAGGCGGACGAAAGAATTATCATCATGCCAGGTTCAGGCATCAACTCAGAAAATATAATCCGGATTGCTAAAAGCACCGGTGCTCGGGAGTTCCATAGTTCAGCGAGCATTTTAAAAAACAGCAACATGGAATTTATCAATAATGACATGAATGAATCACTGAACCAGATCACTGTTAACAAAGACGAAGTAAAGCGAATGGCCGATTTGCTAAGTGACCACAGTAAAGCAACAAAAAATTGATTTTTTTATTTTTTAATTGAATGAATCTCAGGGATCAAATATTAAAGGAACATACAAAAGAAAACTGCTGGAAAATTGTACATTGGGTTGGTGATAATCCCAAAAAATTCAATGAATTATTTACTTTATTCCTGAACGACGAATACAAAATTACTCAAAGAGCAGCGTGGCCGGTAAGCTACTGTGTGATATCGCATCCGGAACTCATTAAAAATAATTTTGAGAAGTTGATTTCCAATTTAAATAAGCCGGGTATTCATGATTCGATAAAACGCAATACCGTAAGACTTTTACAATCTGTGAATATTCCAAAAAAATATGAAGGTGCTGTAATGGATATTTGTTTCACCTACGTGGCATCTCCAAAAGAAGCAGTAGCTATTAAGGCATTTTCGCTAACCATTCTTGGAACGTTTGCCAAAAAATATCCTGAAATAATTCCTGAGATAAAATTATCGATTGAAGACCAGCTACCGAATCAAACGGCGGCCTTTAAATCGAGAGCCAAAAAATTATTGAAAGACCTATAATCATTTTTCAAAGTTGAATTTCAATTTACTTGAATGATTATTCGTGCCAAAATTTTTAATTTTGTATGAGAAATAAAAAAAGTTCAGGAAATGAGCAGAAATATTGCCAGGCCACAAATAGAAATTGATAATGCGATAAAAGAAATGATACAGTTTCAAACAGAACGCTGTACCATTGTGCATTGCAGGTTCTTCACGAATGAACTTTGTGGTGTTCGGATTTGGCCGGATACTTTTTTAATTGAAGCAATGGGAAAAAATGCAAGCTGATAAAAGCTTTTAATATTTCGGTGATGCCCGGCTGGACAGAACATTTTACCGTTAATGATTTTATAAGATTTACGTTGGTATTTGAAGGGTTAAGCAAACCTTGCCACCTGTTTCGTTTAAAGGAAGAGATTCCAGAGGAATACGCATTTTATAGTAAGGAAATAAAAAGAAACACCACAGACGTTTATTTGGCAGAAGTATTTTGTTGATCACAACGGTAAACAAACTTTTATTAAAGATTTCTAAGTTTCAGATCCTCTTTTTATACATCAGTCAATAAAGAAAATTATGAACCTCATTTCATTTAAACAAAGTTTAGCCGAAAGTAATCCGCCTGAAAATCTATCCATCAATTTAAAAGCCTTATGGCAGGAAGGGAAAGGCAATTGGGATAAGGCGCACAACATTGTGCAAGATTCAGAAGATAAAAATGCCTCATGGATCCATGCTTATCTGCATCGCAAAGAAGGCGACATTGGCAATGCGGATTATTGGTATCGCCGTGCGGGTCAAAAGCGTCCCGATGTTTCTTTAGCAAAAGAATGGGAAGACATAGCAACAGCTCTACTATGAGATTTTGTCCACAAGTAGCGTACTCACTAAGAAATTGCTAAATCCCGATAACCAAACGCCGATAACTACCATGCCCTCCCCCCTAAATTTGTATCTTTGCAAATCATGAGTAGAAAAGGAAAAGTTTTAATGGCAATGAGCGGTGGTATAGACAGTACCGTAGCAGCTTTGATGCTTCATAAGGAAGGTTATGAGGTAGTGGGAATCACTATGAAAACATGGGATTATGCCAGCAGTGGCGGAAACAACAATAAACAGACCGGATGTTGCAATATTGATAGTTTCAATGACGCCAGAATGGCTGCCGTGCAGCATGGATTTCCGCATTTTATTCTCGACATCAGGGAAGAATTTGGCGATTTTGTGATAGATAATTTTGTGGAAGAATATATTGCGGGGCGCACGCCCAATCCGTGCGTGTTGTGCAACACCCATATTAAATGGCGCGCACTTTCTAAAAGAGCCGATGCGCTGGGTTGCGATTTTATTGCCACCGGTCATTACGCGCAAATACATCAACATACCAATGGAAGACATTTTATAAGAAAAGGGATTGATGAAACTAAAGATCAAAGCTATGTGCTTTGGGGTTTGCAGCAGGATTTATTGAGTCGAACTCTTTTACCATTGGGTACTTATCACAAAACCCAGATCAGGCAGATGGCTATAGATTTCGGCTATCCCGAACTCGCTAAGAAGAATGAAAGTTATGAAATCTGTTTTGTGCCTGATAATGACTATCGCGGCTTTTTGAAAAGAAAAGTCGATGGCCTGGAAGAAAGAGTTGCCGGAGGTTTTTTTGTGGATAAAACGGGAAAGATTCTGGGGCCACACAAAGGTTATCCTTTTTACACTGTTGGTCAGAGAAAAGGGCTGGATATTGCGTTGGGCAAGCCGGCGTTCGTGACAAAAATAATTCCTGAAACCAATACGATTGTACTTGGCGATGAAGAGGATCTAAAGGGAAGCGAGATGATCGTAAAAGGACTGAACTGGATAAAATATGATGGCGTGTCAGACGGTATGGAAGCATTGACAAAAATCAGGTATAAAGATAAAGGCGCGCTTTCTAATCTCTACACATACGAAAACGGAGTAAAAGTCCGTTTTTATGAAAATGTAAAAGGAATAGCACCCGGACAAAGCGCTGTTTTTTATGAAGGCGACGATGTTATCGGCGGCGGTGTTATTCAAAGAAGCTAAAATAAGAATATAGAATAAAAGTTTGTTTACTGCCATTTATACCAGTCAATTAAAACAAAATTAAAAAACACTGCAGACTGTAACACTTTAATAATTTGTATGTTGAAATATCTTTCAGGTGTATGCTTCGTGATTTTGATGTTTACTTCATGCAAAAAAGTGGAATCAGATTTCACTTCTGAACCGCTGAGTGACTATTTTCCACTTCAGGTGGGCAAATACATTACCTACAATCTTGATAGCCTTGTATTCCTCAATTTTGGTCAAAACTTTTCGGACCTTACAACAATACATTACCAGGCACAGGATGTTGTAGATGCACAGATCACAGACAACCTGGGTAGACCGGCCTTCCGTATCATCCGTTACCTGAGAACAGATTCTACTCAACCATGGACTCCTAATAATGTATTTATGGCCGTGCCCACGAGGAATACTATTGAATATGTTGAGAATAATCTCAGGTTTATAAAATTATCCTTGCCAGTTAAGCAGGATTTTTCATGGAGCGGAAATAATTATTTACCAGACAATACCTTTCCTGCCTATCAATTTTCTGACCGCCAGTTTATGAGCGGATGGGATTACACTTATGATAGTGTGGGCGTGCCACTTAACATCAATAGCGTTATGATTGATAGTACCCTGAAGGTGGATGAGACAGATCAATTTGACGGACAAGATCCATCTTTACCGTCCACTCAATATGCCGAAAAAACATATTCAATGGAGAAATATGGAAAAGGGATAGGTCTGATCTATCGCCAATTTTTGCATTGGGAATATCAGAGCCCACAGTCTATAAGTCCCGGCTATACAGGTTTTGGAGTTACAATGAGTATCATAGATCATAACTAACAGAGACTATTATTAAAATAAAATCCACAAAACGATTATATGCGCTTTCTATGAGAAAAGTCACTTCGGTCATTTTATTTATTGTTTTTTTCTCCCAAAATAGTTCAGCACAGTTTACGCGTTACATTGTCAGATTGAAAGACAAAACCGGAACCCCCTACTCTGCTAATGACCCATCTAAATTTTTATCTGCAAGAGCAATAGCAAGAAGAACAAAACAACACATAGCAATAGACGAAACTGATTTACCTGTAACACCAGGTTACATTGACAGCATTCGTCTTTCAGGAAACGTACAAATTCTGGACGAATCAAAATGGTTGAACCAGATTTGTATTGCTACCACTGATTCATCAGCTATAGATAAAATCAACAGTTTTCCTTTTGTAGTTACCACGCAGCCGTTAAAAAGAACAGCCAATGCTAATGTAACTTTAAGAAACAAATGGATTGGCCCCATCACAAAAAATAAATTTAACGAACGAACTGACCATGTCAATTCGCCGTTGTCTCCACAGAATGTTTTAGGAGATTATTATTCCTACGGAAATTCCTTTAACCAAATCAATATTCATAATGGTGAATACCTTCATAACAAAGGATTTCATGGCGAAGGAATGTTGATTGCCATACTGGATGCGGGTTTTTATCATTATCAAACCCTACCTGCATTTGATAGCGTCAATATCAAACACCAGGTTTTGGAAACGTACGATTTTGTGGACAACGAAGTGAGTGTCAATGAAGATTATTATCATGGAATGCAGGTCTTTTCTATCATCGCAGGAAATATTCCCGGCCAATTGGTAGGCACCTGCCCTAATGCCGATTTCTTACTGTATCGTTCTGAAGATGTAGCTTCTGAGTCGCCGGTAGAAGAACAATACTGGGCCGCCGCCGCCGAGCGCGCCGACAGTGCGGGAGCAGATGTGATAACCACTTCGCTTGGATACGACACTTTTGATAATTCAGTTTTTGATTATACCTATGCCGACATGAACGGTCACACGACATTAATAGCCAAAGAAACAACGATGGCGGCCAGGAAAGGAATGATTGTATTAGCTGCAGCTGGAAATGAGGGAAACGATGCCTGGCACTTCATTACGACCCCTGCTGATGCCGACAGTATCATCAGTGTCGGCGCTGTAGATTATTTAGGTGAACCAGCAGTTTTCAGCAGCTATGGGCCTTCCAGCGATGGAAGAGTAGAGCCTGTGGCGGCTTCCGTCGGCCAGGGAACATTCGTTTCTTCTACTACCGGACCTATAACCACCGGGAATGGAACATCTTTTGCCACACCGAATTTAGCAGGTTTAGTCACTTGTTTATGGCAAGCTTTTCCCGAATTCACCAATATGGAAATCATTAATGCAGTAAAAAAAAGTAGCAGTATTTATGACAATCCCGATGATCGCATCGGCTACGGAATTCCTGATTTTGAAAAAGCTTATAATGATCTCCATCAACAGAAAATTTTAAGAGACGCCGAGACGATTTTAGGTAATCAGAATATAAAAATTTATCCCAACCCTTTTACAAATAATTTTACTGTTCTCATAAAACCGATGCGTACCGCTACAGGCATTTTTAAAATGTATGATGCTTCGGGAAAATTATATTTTACAAAGCAAGTTGCATTACAAAGTGGAGTTACGCAGGTTATCAATTTCACTGGTGCCTCGCATTTCCAAAAAGGAGTTTATATTCTTAAGTTTAACGACGGAACCGGTAAAGAAAGTTTCAAATTGATTGGCGGCGAATAAGGATTAAGTACAGTTTAGAAACGATTAGATGAGTTTAAAGAGTTTAGTAATAATTCACTGAATGAAAATTCAGACAATTTCTTCGTTTACTATCAGCAAAAAACAACTACATTCCACTCAAATATTCCTGCAGGTCAGCATCCGTTTTTACCAACACATCGCGAACTTTACTTCCCTGGCTTGGGCCTACGATTCCCGCAGCTTCTAATTGATCCATTAGCCGACCGGCGCGGTTATAACCCAACTTCATTTTTCGTTGCAGCAAAGATGTGCTGCCACTTTGGTTTACAACTATCAATCTCGCTGCATCTTCAAACAGAGAATCCCTGTCGTTCACGTCGAAAGTTTTATTTTCAAATTCTTTTTCATCTACGTATTCAGGCAGCATGAAAGCCTCAGGATATCCCTGTTGATCGCCGATGAAGTCAGTTACTTTATCCACTTCAGGCGTATCCACGAAAGCGCATTGCAGGCGCGTAAGTTCTCCATTATAACTGATAAGCATATCGCCTTTACCGATCAATTGCTCCGCGCCACCAATATCTAAAATGGTGCGACTGTCTATCTTGCTGCTCACTTTAAATGCTATACGCGCCGGGAAATTCGCTTTGATGGTACCGGTGATAATATTCACAGAAGGGCGCTGCGTGGCAATGATCAAGTGAATACCTACCGCTCTCGCAAGCTGCGCAAGTCGTGCAATTGGCATCTCCACTTCTTTTCCTGCAGTCATTATCAGATCCGCAAATTCATCAATTACCAAAACGATAAAAGGTAAAAATTCATGGCCCTTTTCAGGATTCAGCTTTCTTGCTACAAATTTCTGATTGTATTCTTTTATGTTTCTTGTGCCTGCTTCCTTTAATAAATCGTAACGAATATCCATTAACGTACACAAAGCATTCAGTGTATGAATTACTTTTTTGGTATCCGTAATAATAGCATCTTCCTCGCCCGGAAGTTTGGCAAGAAAATGTTTCTCGATTGTTTTATAAATGCTCAACTCAACTTTTTTAGGATCGATCAAAACAAGCTTGAGCTGAGATGGATGTTTTTTATATAAAAGCGAAACCAGAATTGCGTTTAAGCCTACAGATTTCCCCTGCCCTGTAGCGCCGGCCATTAGTAAATGCGGCATCGCAGCGAGGTCAACAATAAAATTCTTGTTATCAATTCTCTTGCCTATCGCAATCGGTAAAGAGAAAGTGTTGTTCTGAAATTTATCCGCAGTCAAAAGCGTTTTCATACTTACCACTGTCTTCTTAAAATTAGGTACCTCGATACCAATTGTCCCCTTCCCGGGAATAGGCGCGATGATGCGGATGCCAAGCGCAGAAAGACTTAGCGCGATATCGTCTTCCAGGTTTTTAATGCGCGAGATACGCACTCCGGGCGCAGGAATAATTTCATATAAAGTAACAGTAGGGCCAACAGTTGCAAATATTTTCTGAATCTCAATATCATAATTCCGTAACGTATGAATGATCTGGTTTTTGTTTTCTTCGAGTTCAGAAACGTCCTGGATGATTTTATCACTACCATGATCTTCCAGCAAATCTGTAGTTGGATATTTATAATTTCTAAGATCAAGAACGGGATCGTAAGGCTCCTGGTCTATTTTGGGTTTTGGCGCATAAAGATTCTCCTCTTTTTTCTCATCCAGTACCTCGGCGTTTTTTACTTCAAGAGTTAAAGCACTTTCAGGAGCATTATCGCGAACAACGTTTTTCTTTTCTTCTTTTGGAGGATTATTAATTAATACCGGCAGTTCATTTTTTTCTACTACATCGAAATCATGCTCAAAGGGTTTATCTTCTTTTAATGACTTGTTTCCCAGCGGTAAGATAGCTGAGTTTGAAGCAGGTTTAATATTCTTAACGTTGTCTTCATCCGAAAACTCGTCATCTTTATCTTCTGAAAAAAAGTTATTGGCAGCATCAATCTTCTTTTTAAAATTGAAAGAGGGATTAAAGCGCCAGATAATGTAACTAAGCAAACCGACAAATAATACAGCCGCAGTTCCCGTATATCCAATAACCTGCTGCATCCATGCACTAATCATATCCCCAACTTTTCCTCCCCAAAAAAATTCAGGGCCGGATATACTCAAATTATGCGCGTGAGGTGAATGCATAATAAACGATGCGCAAACACTTATTACCAAAAGGCCTGCTATTACATATCTTATATTTCTGCTGACAGAAAATATTTTTTTTGGAGCAAATAAATTTATACCGACTACAAAGAAAAAAAGGCAAAATAAATAAGAGGCGATACCAAATCCTTTGCGAAAAAACAAATCAGAAAAATAAGCGCCTGCAGTTCCCAGTGCGTTGCCCATTTGCTGATCGTGGCTGGGCAATAAAATCTTAGCGCCCTGCAACACTTTTGACTGATCCTGCTGCCAGGTAAATAAATAAGAAGTAAAAGCGATAAACAGTAAGAAAGCGATTAGTATCAGGATCGTTCCCACAATTTTATGAGAACGCTCATCATGAATCAGCTTCTTTACTTCTACTTTTTCCACCTTATCCAGCTTCAATTTTGAAGATCCCGCTTTTTTGGTTTTTTTATTTTTTTTTTGGATAGTTGCCATTGGTAGCAAAGATAGGAAATGGAACATTCGTTTATTTTGAAGAAAGAAAATAGGTCAAAGAAATTTGCCAGACATGTTTTAGCTGTAGCATCGAATAACAAGCGTAGCGCACAAACCAACCTGCCGGTCGACAGGCAAATAATACGAATTTGTCTATTGAACGAAGAATTTGTTAATCACAAAAAGACAAAATTTCTCTATTCCGCTATGTTTTGAATCCTTTCCCAAACCTCAAAAGTATAGGGATAATTATTTTTTTCATCCGTAGGAAAAGATTTTGATTTTATTTTTTCCCATTTGGAAATATCAATTACAGGATACAAAGTATCGCCTTCAACGGTAGTATGTACGCGGGTCAGATAAATTCTATCAACAATGTTTAAGGTTTGCTTAAAAATTTCCCCACCGCCGATTATAAAAATTTCTTTGGCTTCGCTTTCTTTTGCTTTGGCAATTGCCTGATCAATTCCATGAACAACAAAAACATTTTCAGGGTGCCAGTCCGTTTTCCTTGTAATCACAATATTGATTCTTCCGGGCAGCGCTTTTTTCATTGCATCAAAAGAATTTCTGCCCATTATGACTGGCATGCCCCAGGTTTTATTTTTGAAATATTTAAAATCATCCGACAGTTTCCAGGGCAGTTCATTGTTAGAACCAATGATATTATTTTCTGATGCGGCAACAATGTGGGAGAGCATAGTAAAAAGTTAATTGGTAATTATACGGCCACCGGTGCCTTTATCGAAGGATGCGATTGGTAATTCATCAACTCAAAATCTTCAAACTTAAAATCAAAAATATCTTTTACTTCCGGATTCAATTTCATTTGCGGAAGCGGAAAAGGATTTCTTGTAAGTTGAAGTTGTGCCTGCTCAAAATGATTCTTATATAGATGTACATCGCCAAAAGAATGGACAAAATCTCCGAGCTCCATGTCACATACCTGCGCTATCATTATCGTCAACAATGCGTAGGAAGCAATATTAAAAGGTACACCCAAAAAAACATCTGCGCTTCTTTGATACAATTGGCAGGAAAGTTTTCGTCTCCCCTCTCCGCGCTCGTGGAGATGGGTCGGGGGTGAAGTATAAAACTGGAACAAACAATGGCATGGCATCAGTCTCATCTCTGGCAAATCCGATACGTTCCATGCGCTGATAATTAATCTGCGACTATCAGGATTGGTTTTTAATTGTTGAATCAATTCAGAAACCTGGTCAACGGTTTTTCCATGGGCGCCTTCCCAACTACGCCATTGTTTTCCATAAACAGGTCCAAGATTTCCGTTTTCATCGGCCCATTCATCCCATATTTTAACGCCGTTTTCCTGTAAATATCTAATATTTGTATCCCCTTTTAAAAACCATAATAACTCATAAATGATACTTTTCAAATGTAATTTCTTTGTAGTAACCAACGGAAAGCCGTCCTGCAAATCAAAACGCATCTGGTAGCCGAATAAACTTCGGGTACCCGTACCCGTCCGGTTATTTTTATCTGCGCCGGTATCTATTATTTTCTCTAAAAGTCGGAGATATTGTTCCATACGCGCAAGTTAATGAATTAGCAAATCTGAAAACCTAAATCATACTTTCATATATTTGCGAAACTTTTAAAATATACTTCATGTCAGTTTTAGTTAATAGAAATTCAAAAATAATTGTACAGGGATTTACCGGAACCGAGGGCACTTTTCATGCTACGCAGATGATCGAATACGGAACCAATGTGGTAGGTGGCGTTACTCCCAACAAAGGTGGAAGCACTCATCTCGATAAACCTGTTTTCAATACAGTTGAAGAAGCGGTGAAGAAAACCGGAGCGGACGTGAGTATTATTTTTGTACCCCCCGCTTTCGCTGCGGATGCCATCATGGAAGCTGCTGATGCAGGGATATCGTTGATTATTTGTATTACAGAAGGAATTCCTGTTCAGGATATGGTAAAGGTGAAAAACTACTTATTAGACTCAAAATCAAGGTTAATAGGACCAAATTGCCCAGGCGTTATAACCGCTGACGAGTGCAAAGTTGGCATCATGCCAGGATTCATTTTCAAAAAAGGTAAGATCGGAATCGTTTCAAAATCCGGGACGCTAACTTATGAAGCGGCAGACCAGGTAGCCAAGGCTGGCCTGGGTATTTCCACAGCAATAGGTATTGGCGGCGATCCGATTATAGGAACTACTACCAAAGAAGCTGTTGAGCTTTTTATGAATGACCCTGAAACGGATGGTATTGTGATGATTGGCGAAATTGGCGGCGGTATGGAAGCTGAAGCCGCTCGTTGGATAAAAGAGAATAATCGCAAACCTGTCGTTGGCTTTATAGCAGGCCAAACCGCCCCCGCCGGAAGGAGAATGGGACATGCCGGCGCTATAGTGGGTGGAGCTGAAGATACTGCCGCTGCTAAAATGAAAATTCTTTCCGAATGTGGTGTCCATGTTGTTGCCAGCCCCGCAGATATCGGTAAAACTATGGCGGAAGTAATGAAATAATATCTCACCTTTGCTTCCGATTCAGAATTTCAGAAAACAAACCTGAGAGAAACGGCTCAGTTTTTCCATTAAACAAATAACCCAGGAATAGAAATGCCTGTAAAGGCTTGGTTTACTGCAAAGTACGAATCAAACTGGCAATTCTCACCAATCCAAAACCGACATAAATACCAGATAGGGCAAAAAAAATCCTTTTCAAACAAATGAAAAGGATTTAAAAAATCTGTTATCAAAAAAAACTTAATAATCTTTGTTATAACCACCGCCATAACCGCCGCCGCTGCTTCTACCGCCGCCGTAGCCACCGCCGCTTCTGCCGCCGCCACCACCGTAACCGCCGCCGCCTCTGTTACCACCGCCGCCGCCGTATCCACCGCCGCTGCCGCCGCTGCCGCCGCTTCTCTTGTAACCGCTGCCTTCCGGACGAGGTTGTGATTCGTTAACAATCAATTTACGGCCTTGTACTTCACTTTCGTTCAAAGTAGCGATAGCAGTTTTTGCTGCCTCATCGTCTTCCATTTCTACGAAACCGAAGCCTTTACTGCGGCCCGTGTTTTTTTCTTTAAGAATCTTTGCACTTGTAACAGTGCCATACTGAGTAAATAAATTACTTAAATCGTCGTCAGTCATTGACCAACTGAGATTACCAACATAAATGTTCATTGTAAAAACTTTTGTTTAATAAATTAAAATAACTATTAATGAATCAGTAGCTACAATGAACTGAAGAAACCTGAATAAAAGCAACATCAGCCAAAAGAAAAACACACTAAACCCATTAACAAAGTATAAAGATAGACTTTTATTTGAAATAGAAATTTATTTTTCATAAAAAATTTCTATTAACTAAAGTCAGCGAGCTCCATTAGCAGACTGAATTTACATAAATAAGATTTCTTAGAAAATTCCGTTTTAGAAAAGCAAGACGATTTTATTCTGATAACCCATTAATCCTGTTGCTATTATTATTTATATTTGATGAAATAATTGTTTTGAAAAAACTGTTTTTAATCTGCTTCCTTTATTGCCAACTTCCCGTTTCCCTTTCGCAAAAAAAATATTTTCAACAACAGGTTAATTACAATATTGAAGTTACACTCCATGATTCGGATAATACATTAAATGCATTTGAAACAATTAATTATACCAACAATTCGCCCGATACACTCAACTTTATCTGGTTTCACTTATGGCCGGATGCCTATAAAAACGACAGAACTGCTTTCAGTGAGCAAATGCTCATACTAAATAAGACCGACTTTTATTTTAGTAATGAATCCGAACGCGGATATATCAATCGCCTGGATTTCAAGGTGGATGGAACAACCGCCAATTTAGAAGATCATCTATTATATATTGATGTTGCAAAGTTGATTTTGCCATGGCCGCTTCCGCCGGGCGGCGCTATAAAAATTACTACGCCGTTTCATGAAAAAATCCCTTTCAATTTTTCCCGCGGCGGACATGTAGGCCATACTTACCAGATCACCCAATGGTATCCGAAACCAGCGGTGTATGATGATAAAGGATGGCACCCAATGCCTTACCTCGACCAGGGAGAATTCTACAGCGAATTCGGAAATTTCCGGGTACAGATCACCGTTCCCTCCGATTATGTAATAGCGGCCACAGGTGAATTACAGAATGAAGATGAATTGAAATGGCTGAAGAAAAAAGCGATGAGTAATGAGCAACAACCGGCGGTTAGTCATTCGCATAATGCTGAAAGCAAAAAGCCGAAAGCAAAAAGCAATGAGCAGCAGACCCAGAATACAAAGAATAAAAAAGTGAAAAAAAGATATCAACCCACGGCAAATAAAAATAATAAACCTACAGTTCGTCCTTCGTCTATAATGCCTGAACAAACGAAAACACTGACCTACATCCAGGACAGCATTCATGATTTTGCATGGTTTGCTGATAAAAAATTTGTCGTAAAATACGATACCATGCAATTAACTTCCGGAAGGATTATTGATGCTTGGTCTTTTTATATGCCCTCTGGTCAGGATCAGTGGAAACACAGTATCCAATTTATAAAAAACGCTATTCGCACCAGAAGCAGTTGGCTCGGGGAATATCCTTATTCCACCGTTACAACTGTAGAGGCAAAAATGGGATTTAGCGGTGGCATGGAATATCCTACTATTACCAGTATTTCTCCCATGCCGGATAAAGAATCGCTAGACCTCACCATTGAACATGAGGTAGGTCACAACTGGGTTTACGGCATCCTGGCAAGCAACGAAAGAGAGCACCCATGGATGGACGAGGGCATAAATACTTATTTCGACAATCGATACGAAAAATTGTTTTATCCTAATGACAAAAACCAAAGCACTAAGGGATTATTCAGAAAAAAATTTCCGAATGATTTTTCCTCCCTTATTTATAGAACACAGGTTAACTTAAAGAAAGACCAGCCAATAGAAACGCCTTCAAAAGATTTTACAGAAACGAATTATGACGTGATCCCCTATTATAAAACTGGTTTATGGATGGAGAAACTCGAGGATTTTGTAGGAAAAGATTTGTTTGATAGTTGCCTTCATGAATATTATAATGAATGGAAATTTAAACATCCTTATCCTGAGGATTTCAAAAAAATAGTGGAAGATGTTGGCAGGAAAAATGTAGACACCATTTTTTCCTTATTATCAAAAAAAGGCAATCTGGAAGCGCCGAAAAAGAAAGAATTTAAGATCTCCACTTTTTTTAATTTTAAAAACACGGACAAATACAACTACCTTTTCTTATCTCCCGCGCTTGGCTATAATAATTACGATAAACAAATGTTCGGAATAATGATTCATAACTATACGCTGCCAGCAGAGAAATTTCAGTTTTTTGTTGCTCCACTGTATGCCACCGGAAGCAAAACATTTTCCGGGATCAGCGGCATCGATTACCATTGGTTCCCTGACCCCCATTTTCAAAAAATTGCGATCGGTATCAACGCCAGTAAATTTTCGGACAACCATAGCTTAGATACAGCGGGAAATAATGTCTTTGAAAATTTCCATAAAATAGTTCCTTATCTGAAAATCTTTTTTAAAACAAAACCCGGTGATAAAACCACCACCTGGCTTGATTTTCGTTCCTATATTATCGGCGAAAAACAATTTGGCAACTACTCTTTCAAAACGGGAAGCGACAGTTCAATTTATTATCCAAACTCATTAATTTCTACCAGCAGGTACATAAACCAAATTACTTTTAATTCAGAAAACCGGCGTGCCTTATATCCTTATGATTATCAAATCCAGTTTGAGCAGGGAAAAGGTTTTTACAGATTTAACCTGACCGGAAATTATTTTTTCAATTACCCAAAATGTGGCGGATTGCAAACCCGTTTTTTTGCAGCAAAGTTTGGCTACCTCGGATCAAAAGACTTTGCTAATACCTATCAATACCAACCAAAGTTATTGGGTGGAAATGGATCAGATGATTACACCTATAGCGATTATTTTTTGGGGAGAAGCGCGTTCTCTTCTTATGGTGATATTCCTGTTGAAAATGGTGGAGTAGCGGCGCAACAAATTATGATACCAAACACCGGCGGACTCAAATTCAGGCTGGATCCGTCCAGTGTGCAAGGCCAGTCAGATAATTGGATTTCGGCTATTAATTTAAGCACTACATTACCCAATAACTTATTTCCATTCAAGCTGCCAATAAAAATATTTTTCGATGCGGGAACTTACGCTGACGCATGGCAAGCTAATTCTGCGCTGAGTCGGTTTTTATATGTTGGAGGTCTTCAACTATCCTTGTTTAAAAATCTCTTGAATATATATGCACCTCTTGTTTACAGCAATGATTTTAAAACCTATTTAAACACAGATAAGGAAGCAAATAAATTTATTAGAAAAATTACATTTAGTATTGACATTCAAAATTTTCATTTAAGTGATTACCTCGACATTCCAGGACTCTAATTTGTCTTATTTTAAAAAGCGTCTAAATTTCCCATTGTGAATATTCTTTACATAAAACATGAAAATATTGACAAAATAAAATGGGATCTCTGCGTTAAAAATGCAGCCAATGGATTGATCTACGCACATTCATTTTTTCTTGACGCAATGAATGTAAACTGGGATGCACTTGTTCTGAACGATTATGAGACGATAATGCCCCTGGTATGGAAGAAGAAATATGGAATTAAATATGTCTATCAGCCTTTTTTTATCGGCTCACTTGGGATTTTTGGAAATGTAACTGATCAAACAGTAAATCAACTTTTAAAAGCCATTCCTGTTCAGTTCAAATACGTGGATATTGATTTTAAAGAAAATCTGATTAATCCAGAAAAAATCAATCTAGAAAACAGCCAGCTAAAAAAAAGAACTAATTTTTTATTGGATCTGAATAAAAAGTATGATGCTATTCAAAATCAATACAAAAGGCTTGCAGGCCGTATGATTAAAAAAGCATTAGAAAATAAAATCGAAATTATAAGAAATTGCACACCAGTGGATGTAATCGACTTTTATAAGAGAAATTATGAAACAGAACATAAAGACATTACCTCGTTGGATTACAACAAAATTCTTGGTGCTACAAATGTTGCTTTTGAGACTGGAAACGCAGCCACTTATCTCGCGAAAAAAAATGAAGAAACGGTCGCTTCGTATATGGTATTAAAAGATGAGAAATTTGTTTATTCATTAATTGGCGGAAGCAATCGCCAGGGAAAAAATTTAGGCGCTTTTTATTTATTAACCGACGCAGCTATTAAAGATCATGCAGACTGCAGCTCTATCTTTCGCTTTGAAGGGTCGGACAAAAACGGAATTTCGTTTTTTAACTCACAGTTCAACCCAGCGCAGGTGGAGTATTACCATTTAAAATTAAACCGCTTGCCCTGGCCCCTAAGGTTATTAAAGTAAGATTCGAAATCAAAATCTTTATAGTAGTTGTTGATATCAACTTTCATTCTGACATTTTTTTTCATTTTTACTGAACAGAAAAACATCTGTATTTTTTTTGCTTATTTGCGGTTTGAAATAAAAATTCTGTGCCTGTAGTTTTTCAAAACACATTTTTTTAATTTCCTCTGAATGAAATTCGATTAGCAATTGCTCAACTTTAACAAGCCATGAAATATCGTTTTCAAAAATATTTTCTTCAGTCCCTTCTATGTCCATCTTAAAAAGATCAATATTGCCTTCAACAAATTTTTTTAAAAAACTTTTAACCGAATAAGTGATCACCTCAACCGAATTTTCGGAAGCATTTTCCACAAGACTCGAATTATATTTTAAGACATTTTTTTCAAGGTTCATAAATCCATCCTTATCTGAAAGCCCCGCCAATAAGGCTTTTACTTTACCACTCTCCAATGCGGCCTTTAGATTTTTTTGCAAAAATAAAAAATTATCCGGATCAGGCTCTATACAATAAATTGTGGCATTCGGCATTTGCTTTAAGAAATAAAGAGCAGCAAAACCAACATTTGCGCCCGCATCTACAATTATACTTTTATCAACCAATTCAGGCAACTGATAAATTTCTTTATAAAAAATTTCGTAAAAAATATCTACATCTCCTGCATAAGTTCTCAAATAAATCGGTCTACCTGGAAATGCAGCCAGGGAAATTGAAAAATGATCATTCGGACGGTTTTTAAACTTTGCAGATTTTTTTCGTAGCCTGTACAATTTTGTAAACCACATGAGCGAAAGAAAAGATGAAAAGTCCTTTGTAGCAGTATAGCAAAAAATAAACTTTTGCAATGCTTCGTTTAAACGATTCAACACTTTCATACACCCGGTGATTGATTATTTAAAATATTCCCCGCAATCAACAGATCTTCCTGCGTCGTTATTTTAATATTATTTATCTCACCTTCTAACAACGTCACTTTCATCCCGTAAGCTTCAACCACCGTTGCTTCATCGGTAAACTGATCTTTGTAATCGATAGCATAAGCCGGCAGTAAAATCTTGCTATGAAAAGTTTGCGGTGTTTGTACCAGTTTTACTTTATTTCTATTAATCCCTTTATTTCCATTAGAAGTCAGAATTCTCACACTATCGCGACAAGCAACTACAGGAATAGCGGTACCCGATTTTAACGCCACTTCATAACAATTCTTTATAAGAGCCGGAGTAATTAAGCAGCGAACACCATCATGAACAAAAATGATCGCTTCTTTGTCGCCCACTAAACTAAGCCCGTTCAGCACGGAATGAAATCGCGTTCTTCCCCCCGCGGTAATTTTAAATCTTGAATGATCAAAATAGCCATCTATAATTTCCTGGCCAAGGGCAATATGTTCCTCCGGAAGCACCAGTATTATTTCGAGATCATCAAACGCATCAAGAAACGCCTTAATGCTATAATACAAAATGGGTTTATTTTTCAACGGTAAAAACTGCTTGGGAATAGCACTGTTCATTCTTGAACCGCTACCTCCGGCAACTATCAATACAACTTTTTTCATCCTCTTTTCTTTATTATTTTTTGAGGGGCAAAGTTAACAGAATCAATGAAAGTGATACGAACTAATTGCCTTTTAGTAAATTGCGTGATGCGTTTCTCTTTTGCTATAATCATACTTTTTCTTTCTTTATCTGTTATTAAATGTTCTTCAAAAAAAGAACCTTCTAAAATGCAGCAAGTGTTGGGTTTGCAGAATCTAAGCGAACTGGCTACATCTGAATATGTAGTCACCAAAATTATAAAAGCCAATGACAATAACACGTGGTATAAATTGGGAGATCGAAAAATATTAATGACCTGCAAAGCGTCTTTAGTAGCAGGAATTGACCTATCTAAACTTACTGAATCCGATATTCATATTGATGGAGAAAATATTTCTGTTACGTTGCCTCATGCGCAGTTAATTTATATCAATATAAAACCTGAAGACATCAAAACCGCTTATCAGGACGTATCCTTATTCAGGGATCAATTTTCTTCGCAGGAAAAAAATACCCTGGCCGCTCAAGCCGAAAAACAAATAAAAGAGAGTGCCGATTCGCTCGGAATATTCGTGACCGCCGAAACGAATGCAACACTTTTTATCAATAATTTTTTACAAAAAGAAGGATTTAAAAATATTCAAATTAATTTTTCACCGCAAAAAAATTCATTGCAATAATGCTTAAATTTTTAAAAAGGGTTTTGGTAATTGTCGCGGTGTTACTGCTGATTATTTTTTTATTGCAAAAAATTAATCTGCTGCCTTCTTTTAAAAATATTTTTAGCAGTAAACCAATAAATATTGAAGAAACCCCTGTGGTTATTCAACAAATAAATACGCTCGCCCAATTAATAACAGTAACCTACTCAGACGAAATAGTCATGGATTCTTCAAAGATAGGAAACGGAATGCCCTCAATGCTTCCAATGGCTATCGGTACTGCATTAACACCCTCTCTTGACAACCTGGTGATAATTGGCAGAGGACAGGTAATCGCGGGGAACGATCTAAAAAATTTAAGTGAAAATGATATAAGTGTAACAGGGGATTCTGTTCATTTAACATTGCCTCATGCAAAAATTTTGCAGACCATTGTCAACCCTTCCGGTTTTGAAACCTTTGTTGAAGAGGGAGATTGGAGCGAAGCGGCTGTAATCGCATTGAAAATAAAAATAAGGAATGAAATTGATCGTCGTGCTATTCAGCAAAACGTACTATCGAAGGCAGATGACAGATGCAAAAATATTATGGAAGCATTTTTAAGAAATACAGGGTTTAAAAAGGTGGCTGTTTCTTTTAGCAATTAATCTCCATAAATTGCAATCTCGTTTTTGCCATCGCTGTTTTTTAATCCACGATACATCCCAGCGCTGTTAAAAACCAGGGCAGCATTGCCTTTAGAATCCATACCAATTAATCCGCCCTCTCCATTCAATGCTACCAGTTTCTTTAAAACAACCTCTTCACACGCCTGCTGCAAACTCATATTTTTATATTCCATTAGGCAGCTTACATCATAAGCGGCAACTGCTTTAATAAAAATTTCTCCGTGCCCAGTGCAGGAAATGGCACAGGTTTTATTGTTGGCATACGTACCGATTCCAATCATCGGGCTATCGCCTATTCTACCAAAACGCTTATTAGTCATGCCGCCCGTAGAAGTTGCCGCCGCAATATTTCCATCACCATCACAAGCCACCGCACCAACAGTTCCAATTTTTTTTTCTTTCAGTAAACCAACTAATTTGTCGTTTTTATGATCAAGCTGGTAAAGGTCGCTGTCTCTTATTTCACGCCATTGATCGTACCGATATTGTGAATAAAAATAATCGTCCGACTCCAATTTGATGCCTTGCTTTATGGCAAAATCATTAGCGCCTTTGCCACATAAAAAAATATGGCCACTATGTAGCATTACTTCTTCCGCAAGTTCTATCGGATTACGAATGTTTCGCACGCCCGCTATTGCGCCGGCTTCCAATGTGCTACCATTCATAATGGCGGCATCCATTTCATTCAGCCCTTTTTTAGTAAACACAGAGCCTTTTCCAGCGTTAAAAAGCACATTATCTTCCAAAACAACCACTGCAGCTCTTACCGAATTAATGGCTCTGCCACCATTTTCCAAAACCGTATATCCTGCCTGAAGCGCCTCTGAAAGTCCTTGCCTGTAAGCTTCTTCCAGTTCAGGTGTCATGTCTTCTTTCAAGATAGTACCCGCGCCGCCGTGAATGGCTAGTGAAATTTTTTGCATAGGTTAAATATTATCGTAATTAAAATTTGAAACAAAAAGTAAACGATCTCTATTATTTAAAAAATCAAATTCAATCCGTTAGAAGATTTTAGAAAAAAGTTCCCATTTCAAAACCATGATTTAGAGAACCAGCTTTTTACATTCATCAAGAAGCCTCTCTTTATTAATAGCTACGGTCCCCACTTCCTCGCAAACGATGCCACCTGCTATATTCGCTATTTCAGCAGTAAGATGAATATTTGTTGTAGCTGCATAAACCAAAGAAGCGACAGCTATCACCGTATCTCCCGCCCCGCTTACATCCGCGATGTTTCTCCGGTGGGATGGGATCATCGCGTGATTGTTATTTTCCTGGTAGAAAATTCCTCGTTCGGATAAAGTAATCAACGAAATCGTATGCTCGATTGTTTCTTTCAGTTTTAAGTGAATGGAGGTTAATAATTCTTCAGTTACTTCTTCGGGCAACAAATTAAGATTAGTAAAAACCTCAACCAGGTTGGGCTTAAAAAGAGTGGCGTTTTTGTACGAAAAGAAATTTTTTCGCTTAGGATCCACCGCTGTAGGAATTTTATTTTTTTCACAAAGTTCAATCGTCCGGTTTATAATATTTTTTGTAAGGATGCCTTTGTTATAATCTTCGAAAATGACCACATCCGGCCGTTCGGTCGTAATATATTTTTCAATCTGATTTTGTAGTTTTTCTTCATCCACTTCATCTATATCATGCACATTCTCCGCGTCAAGCCGCATCATTTGCTGGTTTCGGCTAATAATCCTTATTTTATTGGTAGTAATTCTTTTCCTGCTTTCAAGCAAAAAACGGGTGTCGATATTATTTTCCTGCAATAATTGCTTTAACTGAATCCCGTCTTCATCATCGCCTAAGATAGTAATAAGAGCAACGGACGCGTCCAGAGATTGGAGGTTCAGGGCTACATTGCCAGCGCCACCAATTCTTTTTTCCTTTCTATTTACAGCCACGACTGGCACAGGCGCTTCGGGCGAGATTCTTTCTACGTCGCCCCACCAGTATGTATCCAGCATCACGTCGCCAATCACAGCGACTTTCATTTTTTTAAACCCTGAAAATAATTGATCTATATCGATATTCATTTTTCAATATTTATTTTGTTTTTGTTACGGTTGTTAATCGTTGCATAGTATACCGGGATACCCGTAAGCACAATCCCAAGCCCCCACAAGGTATAAAGCGGCTTAAAGAAAAGCAGGAAAACACAAAAAACCGAGCCCATAATAATGTACAAAGCAGGTAGAAAAGGATATGCAAATGCTTTGTAAGGCCTTTCAATATTAGGCTTGGTTGTGCGAAGCACAAAAATACCAATAATCGTAAGTACATAAAATATGACCACCACGAAAGCAATCATATCTAAAAGATCATTGTAACCACCACTTAAACATAATATGCAAGCAACTACAGCCTGCGCCCAAAGTGCCCATTGCGGTACCGCATTTTTATTAAGAGTTCCTGCGTTTTTAAAAAACAATCCGTCTTTTGCCATTGTATAATAAACCCTGGCGCCAGCGAGAATCAATCCGTTGTTGCAACCAAATGTAGAAACCATAATCATAACTGCGATTATTTTAGCACCCACCGATCCAAAGATTGCATTAGATGCAGATACCGCCACACGATCGCCCCCCGGAAAGGCAATTTCATGCAAAGGCAACGCATTCAGAAACATCAGGTTGGTAGTGATGTAAATAACAGAAACAATGAGAGTGCCGAGGAATAAACTAAGCCCGATATTTCTTTTTGGATTCTTAATTTCCGATGCAATGAATGTTACATTGTTCCAGGCATCGCTACTGAAAAGAGATCCCACCATTGATGCGGCAATAGCTCCAACGAGAACAGTACCGCCTATTGGAAACCAATTTCCATTCTTTATAAACTGCCCATTTAATTTTTCTAATTGAACCGCTTGCATACCCGTCTGCCAGTTCTCATTCCAAAAGCTGTGTTTTACTAAAAGAAATCCAAGAATGATCAGTCCAAAAAGAGACAATAATTTAACTGTAGTAAAACTGGTCTGGATAATTTTGCCGCCGTTAATCCCTTTTGTGTTGGTATACGTAAGGAAAATAATCATTGCTATTGACAATACTTGTGCGGCAGAAATATGAAAGTTGCCTACGGATAAAAGAAAAACATTTTCTCCCACTTCCGGAATCAGATAAGCGCTAAATCTGCTGAAAGCTACGCCCACGGCTGCGATGGTGGCGGTCTGAATCACCGTGAAAGAACTCCATCCGTATAAAAAACCGGCTAATGGATTAAAAGCTTCTCTTAAAAATACATACTGGCCACCCGCTTTCGGAAACATACCGCTCATTTCGCCGTAGCTTACCGCGGCCATTACGGTCATCAAGCCTGTAATGATCCACACAACTATCAACCAGCCAGAGCTCCCAACATTTCGGACAATATCTGTACTTACAATAAAAATACCTGAACCAATCATCGAGCCTGCTACAATCATCGTAGCATCGACCAGCCGAAGGCTTGGCTTAAATCCGTTTGCTTCATCAGCCATAAAAAAAAATCCCGTTTTTATTTTGAAACGGGATTGAAGATAAATATTTATTTGTGATAAAAAAGTACGATCATTTTTTATTTGATGAATCTATTTGATTTAATCCCTGGATAACATCATTTGTAATATTGAGTGTTGAGTCTTTATAAAACATAAAACCTGGCTCATAAGAAAAGATATAAGAATATCTACCGTCTTTGTTATAAACCTTCAAAAAATTCTGAATTCGGCTTAAAATATCTTCTTTCATTTGAGAATTGTAATTGTAAAGATCATTATCAATATTTTGCTTACGCGTTTGCAGGTCCTGCTGCATCTTATTGATTTCCTGCATGGCAGTTTGCTGTTCCTTTTGATCCATAGTAGCCGCCTTTTGCTGCAATTGCATGGCGCGGTTCTGATATTTTTTTTGCATCGCTGTTATCTCATCATTCGCCTGGGACTGCTTTTGCTCAAAATCAGCTTTTATTTTCTGGTAATAGCCATAATTATTTTGAAGGGAATCAAGATCAATGTAAGCAACATTTGCTTTGCCTTCATTGACGATCTCTTCCGTTTTTTTGATTGCCTGTACGACTTTACCTTTATTTGTAAAATGCAGATAATAAAGGTACCCAACGAGAGCCAGCAAAATAATATTAATTACAAGTAAAATATTTTTCATTCATTAAAAATTTTAGGGCGGCAAGATAAAAAAAACGAAGCGATACATGAATAAAGCTTTTTGATTTAGGAAACAGTTAACAGGGAAGCGTTGTTGCAACAGTAAATGAACAAAAAAATCAGTTCTTTATTTAGATAAAAGCACAGTTGTTATGCAACTATAAATAGAATAGTGAACGAACAAATTCAAGGAATTTTTATTCAGTTTCTGATTTTCTATCCGTTCTTTTGCTACCTGCATAAAGCTCATACTCCAGCAACCGGCAATCAATTTTACTATTATAAAATTCTATTTTCCGTTTCGGCTTAAGACCGATTTTTTTAGAAAGATTAAAGTTGCCTGTAAAAACATAGCCTGTATACCCTTTACATTTTTTTTTCATAAAATCTCCTATACGTGCATACGTTTCTTCTAACTCTATTTCATCGCCAAGGCGTTCGCCATATTCCGGATTGAAAAAAACTGTTCCACTTTCATTTTCCGGAACATTAGTTTCTTCGAAATCGCAAGTTTCGAAATTTATTAAATCTGCGACTCCTGCGACACCAGCATTAATTTTAGAAATATTGATTGCATCTTCACTTATATCAGAGGCGATGATTTTTAAGACAGGAATATTTTTGATATTGCTGACAAGGTTTTGCTTTTCGTTTTTATAAAATTCGTTATCAAATCCTTTAATATGAATAAACCCATAATTATCCCTAAACAATCCAGGACGCCGGTTTGTGGCCATCATTGCGGCTTCAATTGCTAAAGTACCAGAACCGCACATTGGATTTACAAAAGGAGAGTTTAGGTTCCAATTAGAGGCGAGCAAAGTAGCAGCGGCGAGAGATTCAAGCATAGGCGCTTTCCCCGGAATCCTTCGATACCCATGTTTAGAAAGTGTTTCGCCCGATGTATCTATAAATATTTCTGCAGCATCTTCTTTCCAATATAAATTGATAACTGTTTTATTCAATTCTGGTCCAGAATCAGGACGTCCATCTAACTTATTTCTAAAGCGATCTACAATTGCGTCTTTCACTTTTACATTGGCAAAGAGTGAATTATTTATGGTTGGATTGTCTACGGTACTAGTAACAGAAAAATATCCGTCTTTTTCGATGATGGATTCCCATTGAATCTGAGAAACGATTTGATATAATTCTCCAGGATTTTTACACGCAAAAGATTTTAAAGAATATAAAACCTGACTGGCGCAACGAAGATTTAGATTTAAACGAATACAATCACTTAATGTTCCGTTTATTTCAATTCCGGTTGCGAAACTCCTGGTAATTTTAAATCCTAATTGGACAATTTCCTTCTCCAAAAAAGGGGCTAATCGATTACTACAAGTAATTATGATATGACTGGGCTTATTAAAAGAATGCATGATTTGCAAACATAAACCCAATTATTGTAAGAAATGAAGAAGTAATTATTAATGGATAGAGGCCCACCTCAACTTCAAAATAGCCTGTTGCGTATTTTTCAGGAAAGAATGTGTAAACGTTTTTACGGTATTCATGTGTATAATCCGGGCCCTGTCAGGAATAATATGTAGTTCCTTCATTAAATCAGAAACGACGTTTTCTTCATAGATCTCAGCAATTCCACATGCCTTGTAGAAGTCAGTATGCATACCCATACTATCTAAAATCTTTGGAAAATCGTCATAGTCTGGAAATGTAGTATATTTTTTTACGAAATAAAAGCTAACACCGTTGATTTCTTTTGTGTAAGCCATGTAACTATTTTCCATGATTTCCTTTTTTAAGATGAAGTACTGATTGAAAAGAATTACCAAATGATAAAACACCAATAGTACCAGTAATTTTGTTTCCAATTTTTTTCAAATGGACCGACACAAAAAAGTATCAAGGATTTTATAGCACGAAATCAACTATTGTATAGTAATTACTAACGATGCATTTATACTTCAGCGATTAAAATATTTCAAACCAAACGCCATTATAAAAGACCAGCGAATAAATAATACAAAAGTTAATTAAAGAAATTCAAAGGATCGTATTCCGGATTTAGTAATACTTGGAACTAAATTTTATTATTTCAGGAATTAGAAAGGATAAATTGGAGGATTTTCTGATGTAAAAGTATAGCACCCCCTGCATTTTTGCAAGTATTTTCAAAAATAGTTATTCACATTTAAATGCTTCTATTTTTAGGGATGCTTCTCATCTAAATACACATTGGAATGGGAAGATATGTATTCAAAGAAAATATTGTTAAAAGGGAAGTCATTGTAGACTTCCCTTTTTTCTAAAAAATATTTGACATTATTGATTTCCGAAAATAATTTTTCTCGAAAATACTTCTTTGGTGTTTAAATCCATAAATTGTAGAATATAAATTCCTCCTGTCATATTTGCACTTCGTTTTATCTGTAGCTTGTTTCCATTTTGGGTATTAAATACAATCTCTTTCACTTTTTGATTTAAAATATTTGACATAGAAATTTGATAACTGTGATTGTTGGCACCGAAGAACTCAATATTCAGAATGTCATCTGCCGGATTTGGATAAATGGAAATATTTGAAAGAGTTTGCTTTTGAAGTAAAATAACTTTCGAGTAATTGTAAGTATTGTCATTAGAGACGATTTTAAGCCTATAAAAATTTTGAGTGCCAGGGTTAACATCAACAAATCGGTATTGATTATCGGTTACTGAAGAAAGGGCATCTACTTTCCCAATTTCAACATAATTATTATTGATCCTTCGCTCTACGACTATTTGTTTAAGGCCAACCTGGCTGTTCATAATCCAGCTTAAATTAACTTTACCGTTTTCAAAACTACCGTAGAAGTCTGCCAATGAACTGGCCAAGACGACGCCGCAGTTTCCATCCAAATGAAAATAATAAGTGCGGCTAATGCACCCGCTGTTCACTACTATATTACAAACATAGACTCCTGTATCTGAAGGTAATATACTTGGAATATCATATTTAAAATCGTTACTTACTTCGATACTGTCAGTTGGGCTTACTTTTTTATACCATGAATAAGAAGCATTATAGAGTGAGTCGACCGTTAATGTCGTTGAAGTTTGCAAGCATTCAGATGGTGATTGTATGCCATTATTCACAAGAGGAAGCACGGGAAAATCACCTAAAGTTGCGTTTCCACACGCATCCAATGCCCTAAGCCTAACGAGGGAATAAATTTGACCATTATTAATAGTAAATATCGGGCTGGTCTGCGGAGGCCCGCTTAAATCCGGAACAGTTGGTTCACTACCTATGATCTGATATGTGAAAGGTCCAACCCCGCCTGAAGTTACAACACCTACGCTAAAGCCATTCAAATCACATTGATAGGCCGTTGTGTTGCTTAATTTTGGATATATATAGCTTGAAATGGTCGTCGTATCATATACATTTATATTACAGCCGTCGTTTGAATGGTAACTTATTACATAGGTGCCGGGCCCTATATCATTAAAAGTATAATTTGTTCCCGAAGCGTAATCAGGGGGTATTGATTGTGGCACTCCATTTTTCAGAATGATCATCACTGAAACTGATGATATGTTAGTTGAGACAGTGGTATTAATATTCCCTGAACCGTTAAGCCAAACTGATCCCGGGCATTTTGAAAGAACCGAAGGAGTGTGTATTAAATAAGTAATTTGTGGCGCAACATACAACGTGTCTTTATTCCCACAGCCATCAGTGCCTATAACGGTATATTTATCAGTCGAATCAAGGCCGGGCAGATTATCTATTTGAAAATTACTTACGGTAAAATCTGAGTCCCGCACCAGATTATTCTTCGGAGTGTAAATTTTAATATTAACAGGTAATACTCCGTTTACATTTATGTTAAATTTGGTTTGCCCTAAGGTACACGATTTCAAAGCAGAAACCGTCATAGATAGTGGCCTAGGATATTGGCTGAAAGGAATTATTATTGTGTCGTTACAACCTGAGATAATTCTTGCAATATAAGATCCGTATGGAATGTTAGTGGCTATTGGGACGGTACTGCATCCCACAACCTGGTTAGTGACTGCATCAATAAGGCAATAATTGGGGTTAATTAAATTGTTCTGCCCGATAATTTGGGCAGTGAAAGTAGTACAAGTTTTATTGGTGATTTTTAGAGTAGGATTAACAGTAGGTAAAGTCCTGGTCGCAGAAAAACTAGTAAACATTGTTGTATCCGGGCAACCATTTCTGGATTTAATATAATAATTTCCGTAGGCAAGTCCATTAAAAATGCCATTTATATTGCAATTGACGAGTGTAGAATCAGAAGCAGTAAACAAACAAAAACTGGCATTTTTTAAATTGTTGGTTTTTGCAGTTGCAGTAAAGGTGGTACATGTTTGGTTTGATAAAGAAATATTCACATCATTTGTAATTTTAGGAGCTCCAACGTTAATATCTCTTCGGATCGTTGTGTCCAGGCAAGCATCATGAATGGTGACATAATAGCTTCCTAAGGGAATGCTGTCAAATTTGCCATTACTGTTACAACTGCCGATTTGGTTATTATTAATATCATAAAGACAATACGTAGGATTTGTAAGACTGTCTCCGCCTACGTTCAGGCCAAAATTGGTGCAAGTGACATACACAGGTCCTATAGTAGGATTAATCTTTGGAATTGGTTTACTTACTGAAAAACACCTTGTAATAGTGGTGTCCACACAACCGTCTTTTATAATCATACAGTAGTTCCCACCGGTTGATAAATTATTAAAAGTACCGCTTGCGTTACAATTTAGCGTGTCCCCCGTTGCCGAATTGACTATGCAATATGTTGGTGAAGTCAAATTGCTCGTCCAGGAAAGGTTAGCGGTAAAAGTGCTGCAAGTTTTATTACTGATATTCACGTCAGATACGTTTAGTACTGGGGCTGTTGCGTTGAAACATCGTTGAATAGTTGTATCCGTACATGCATCATGGGCTTTGATACAATAGCTGCCATAAGGAAGATTGTTAAAGGTTCCTGTTGTATTATGGTCAATTTGAGTACCACCGTTGTCAAATAAGTAGAAGTCAGCCCCAAAAAAGTTTATTATACCTGTAATTGTCGCAGAAAAGTAACTGCAGGATTTATTAAGGCTGACATTGGCATCAATTGTAGGAACTAGTTTAAGGGATTGAGTTACTTTTTTAATGTTGCCACAAGCATCCTTGGCAAAAACGCCTATTGAGGGAATGCCTGTAACGATTACATTACTAAAATTTCCATCCGCTGACCAAATCGTATCGCCGGGCGCTCTTACTGCACCATAAGAAAATCCCGGAATCGCTGTATACTTACTATCATTTCCCTTGCTGTCTTTAATAGTAATATAACCAGAGGCGTGGTCGCAATCTAGTTTTGTAAAATTATGAGTGTCTATATTCCAGCTATAATTATTTAAGGTAACAGTTCTCGTCTGGATGCCACCGCAAGAATCTGTCATTTGAACGCTATAAAGGCCTGCTTTTAAGCCAGTGAATACGCCTGTCGGACTGATTGTACCAACACCCATTGCGGACGGAGCGACAATAGAAAATACAAAAGGCCCCCTTCCCGCAATAATTAATCCAGAAACTGAAATACTCCCGTTATACCCATTATCACAACTGACGTCCGTGTGTCCCAGAAAAAATTTCGGATCGCTATAAGTCCCTTTTACTAAAATATTATTCTGACTAATAGTTTCATTTGTCAAAATATCGTTAACTGTGATCTTATAAAACCCTTTGGAAAGACCAGTAATTGAATCCTGACCAGTAAAACTAATATTTACGGGGCCTTCCGCTTTATATTGGTAGGATCCCGACCCTCCAGAAGCAACAATTTTTATAGCACCAGTTGCTGCGCATCTGGATTCGTAGCCGGTAAACGTTGCAGTTAGCTGCGCTTGGGCGGAATTGGAATAAAAATATCCTAAAAGAAGAAAAAATTGGCTGAGTAATAGGTAAAATTTTTTCATAGGTATTCGTTAAATTAAAACTACTCCCCTGGCGAAGGGAGTTTTTCTTAAACTTAAACGAATCAGGTAACGAATTATTGAGCAAAAAGTTAATTTTAGTGAAATCACAAATGAAACAGTAATTTTCCTCCCAAGTTTTTTGAGGAAAAGTATAAAATTGCGAATTCCTTTTCAACCCTAATGTGGGGGCGTTCGGAAATACTGGACATTCGTTACATTTCTTTTATTTTTCCTCTAAAAATTTGGATATACAATTTTAAACATTTAAGTTTGCTGACTTATTTAGAACTGAATCCAACCCAAATAAAAGACCTTGACAGGCGAAAGCTTTTACTCTGATCCCGTTCCTAAAAAAATCTTCCAATTACAATATTTTGGCAGTATAGATGTTTATAGATCTGTTCTGTTGTGTAAAATTTTATTATGGCCAGATTTTTTCTACCTCTTTTTATTTTTTTATTTGCGATACTACTTGCCTCTTGCAGCAACACAAAAAATGTCACCTATTTCAGCAATGTAAAGGACGCCACATTTTACTCTTCTACAATTGAAAAACAGATTCCTTTAGAGCCAAATGACATTATTAGTATTTCGATTAGCAGCGCTAACGCTGAGGCTTCGGTACCTTTTAACATTCAGAATAATAATATTAGCAGATCTACCACAGTAACAGGAAGCAGCAATGAACCAGGGGGATATTTAATTAATTCAGATGGGACCATTGACTTACCCATTCTAGGTTCAGTAAAGGCTGCGGGTTTCACCAAGGATCAGTTAAAAAATAATATCACGAATTTAATCGTGTCCAAAAAACTACTTATAAACCCGATAGTTGATATCAGATATCTTAATTACGAAGTAACGGTGATAGGCGAAGTGGCCAGACCTACGGTGATTACAGTTCCCAGTGAAAAAATATCAATGTTAAAAGCCATTGGCCTTGCCGGGGATCTGACGATCTACGGCAAGAGGACAAACGTGTTGTTAATAAGAGAGAACAACGGAGAAAAAATAACCAGGCATATTGACCTGACTTCAGACAATTTTTTCAACTCGCCGTACTATTATTTGCAACCGAACGATGTGATTTATGTAGAACCAAATAAGCAAAAAGCAGAAACTGCCGTCAGAAATCCTAATCTACTGCCTATTATTTTAAGCATCATATCGTTAATTGCATTATTGGTGTATAGATACTGAAGATTAGTAAAGAACAAAACATTAGATTTAAAATTATGCAACATGGACGAAATAGGGCAGATGGGGAAACGGAAGCTAATGTGATGCATCAGTTCGTATCAAAATATCTTCCTTATTGGCCTCTGTTTGTACTAGCTTCTCTCTTGGGAATCTTATCGGCATATATTAAGTTGCGTTACACAATTCCTGTTTATGAAGCGCATGCCACCATTATAATTAAGGATGATAAGAAGGGGAACGAAGGACCTAAGATAGTAGAAGACCTTGACCAAATATCCTCAAAAAAAATTGTAGAAAATGAGATAGAGATTCTGCAATCGAGAAAGCTAATGGAAGACGTGGTGAGAACCTTGGGATTATACGCTCCAATTTATCAAGAAGGAGACGTACACGACGTGCTGGCTTATACCAATTCTCCAGTTTCGATTAGGACGCCATTCCCCGATTCGCTGCAATCTACCGATAAGATATTACTCAATCTTGCAAATAATAATCAGCAGGTAATTTTAAATCATAAATATAAGTATCCAATTAATGAAATCGTGGCAACGCCTTTTGGAAAATTAAAATTCATTCCGAATCAGCACTATGCAAGTGGTTCTTCTTCCGGTAAGCAACTCTATTTTTGGCTCTCTAACCCTAAGGCCGTCGCACCAAATTATTTAGGTGGTTTGCAAGCTCAGGAAACAAGCAAACTTTCGTCGATAGTAGATTTAAGCTACGTAGATGTAGATCCAAATAGGGCTGAAGATATTTTAAACCAATTGATTAATGCATATCAGAAATCTGCAAGTGATGAAAAAAACTCGCTGGCAGATAGCACATTATCTTTTGTAAATAAAAGGTTAGCTATAGTCTCCCACGATCTCGACTCAATCGAGCAACTGGTTCAACAATATAAATCGGGCAACCAGGCAGTTGATATAGGTACCCAAGGGCAACTTTTTTTGCAAAATGTGAGTGCTAATGACCAAAAACTCGGCGAAGTGAATACACAACTTTTGATATTAGACAACGTCGAAAATTTTGTAAAATCAAATGCGAATAGTAAAAGCGGAATTGTCCCTTCGACTTTAGGAATAAGCGATCCCTTGCTTTCGCAATTAATCGACAGATTATACACCTCAGAATTGCAATACGATCAATTAAAAAAGACGGTTGGTGAGAATAATCCAACTTTGGTAGCGCTTGCTGATCAAATCAATAAAATAAAACCAGGAATTTTAAGCAACATAAACAGCCAGCGCCAAAGCCTTATGGCTTCCCGGCAAAACATCGCTGCTACTAATAGTGGCTATAATTCTATGTTGCAAAATGTCCCCCAGAAAGAACGACAATTACTTGATATAAGCAGACAGCAGCAATTAAAATCTGATCTATACGCTTTTCTCCTTCAAAAAAGGGAGGAAAGCCAGATAGCGGCAGCCTCAGCGGATTCAAATAGCAGAGTAATAGATTATGCACAATCCAGCCCTTACCCTGTAAGCCCGCAAAGGAACCTTGTTTATATTGCATCAGTCGTATTTTTTTTGGGACTGTGCGGAGCCTTTATATTTATTAAAGAATTTCTTACCGGCAAAGTTTTATATCGAAATGAGATAGAATCATTAACTTC
Source organism: Hanamia sp. (assembly GCA_036509585.1). Lineage (GTDB taxonomy): Bacteria > Bacteroidota > Bacteroidia > Chitinophagales > Chitinophagaceae > Ginsengibacter. The sequence goes on from DATCFI010000163.1 coordinate 37,200, forward strand.
TATTCCCATCATCGGAGAAGTTGCTTTTAATAAGTCGAAAGAAGATATAGTAATAGAAAAGGGACAACG
>DATCFI010000164.1:0-12913 GCA_036509585.1 Hanamia sp.
AATCAACAAAATCAACTTATTTTAGACAAAAAATGTGAACAAAAAACAGATTTTTTAAACCCGGAAAATTAATGTGCGTAACTATCAGAAAATTGAAAACAAGAAGCTGTCTTATATGATTTTTAAAATATATTACACTACTGGATAGTTACATTTAAAGACTCCAATATGTGCGGTTAACAATTTTTCCACGATACAATCCTTTTATATCGGCTATCAATCCATGAGGTTTTGTAATGGACGCAAAAGCGCTGTCATCCATACTTAAATAAGCGTTATGAGGTACCGTCACAACAACTGCTTCATAGTCATTGGCGAGTTCTGCAGTTAATTCAAATCCGTATTCATGTTTTAATTCATCGCTGCTGGCATGAGGGTCGGTAACATGCACTTGCAATGAATAGGATTTCAATTCCTTGATTACATCTGCTACTTTCGAATTGCGAATATCGCTTACATTCTCTTTAAATGTCGCTCCCATTACCAGCACCTTGGCATTTTTTACATCATTGGTATTTTGAATAATGTGTTGCAGAATTTTCTTTGCTACATGAGCTGCCATGCCATCATTGATCACACGACCGGCAAGAATTACCTGTGAATCGTAACCTAGCTTTTGAGATTTATAAGTCAGGTAATATGGATCAACCCCAATACAGTGACCGCCAACAAGCCCTGGTTGGAATTTTAAAAAATTCCATTTGGTACCCGCCGCTGCCAATACTTCAAAGGTATTGATGCCCATCTTGTCAAAAATAATTGAAAGCTCATTCATCAATGCAATGTTTAAATCCCGTTGCGTGTTCTCAATAATCTTAGCCGCTTCCGCTACTTTAATAGATGAAGCGCGATGCACACCGGCAGCAACTACCAGTTCATATACTTTGGCTATCGTTTCCAGACTTTCTTCGTCACATCCACTCACCACTTTTATGATACTGCTGAGGGTATGTTCCTTATCGCCAGGATTGATTCTTTCCGGCGAATAACCAATTTTAAAATCTTTTCCTCCTTTTAGTCCTGAAATATTTTCAATGATGGGAAGGCAATCTTCCTCTGTACAACCGGGATATACGGTGCTTTCAAAGATTACATAATCTCCTTTCTTAACAACTTTACCAATTGTTTCACTGGCCCGCGTTACCGGCGTAAGATCCGGAACATTGTGTTTATCAACAGGAGTCGGTACCGCCACAATGAAAAAGTTGGCTTCACGGAGTTTATCCAAGCTGTTAGTAAATTCTATATCGCATCCAGCGAATGCGGAAGACTCCAATTCTTTACTAGGATCAATTGAATTCTTCATCATTTCAATTCTCCCCGAATTGATATCGAAACCAATCACTGAAATCTTCTTTGCAAATTCAAGCGCTATCGGCAGGCCAACGTAACCCAAACCTATTACGGCAAGTTTCTTTTTTTTCTCTACTAATTCTTCGTACATAATTTTTTTCTTTTTCATCGCGCGGTGCCCGATGTTTACATATTACGCTCGTTCATGGCCAGTTTAAAAAGAAAATTCAGTCAATAAACAATCCCGATAAAGATCGGGAAGGAAATTCCTATTTGACCAATTGACTAATTAATCAATTACCCAATTAACATTCATCTCTTACTTTGAAACTCCTTAGGCAACTTATACCAATCTTCTTCCGGCAATGATTTGAAATAATCATAAGTCATTTTCAAACCTTCCGCCCTGTTTATTTTCGGTTCCCAGCTTAATAATTCCTTAGCCCTGGTAATATCAGGCTGCCGCTGTTTCGGATCATCCTGCGGCAACGGTTTGTAAATTATTTTCTGCTTTGTCCCAGTTAATCTGATTACTTCTTCGGCAAAATCTTTCAGAGTAATCTGATCGGGGTTACCAATATTCACCGGCATTACATAGTCACTCATCAGCAAGCGATAAATACCTTCCACCAAATCATCTACGTAACAAAAACTCCTGGTTTGGCTACCGTCGCCAAACACAGTAAGGTCTTCGCCTCGTAATGCTTGTCCGATAAATGCCGGTAAAGCGCGGCCATCATTCAATCTCATCCTTGGGCCATAAGTGTTGAAGATTCTAACAATTCTTGTGTCTAATCCGTGAAATGTATGATACGCCGTAGTGATTGCTTCCTGGAAACGTTTTGCTTCATCATAAACGCCACGCGGCCCAACAGGATTTACATGTCCCCAATAATCTTCATTTTGCGGATGCACCAACGGGTCTCCATAAACTTCACTCGTGGATGCCACTAAAATCCTTGCCTTTTTAGAAAGCGCCAATCCCAGACAATTGTGAGTACCAAGGGAACCGACTTTTAAGGTTTGAATGGGAATTTTCAGGTAATCAATTGGACTTGCAGGAGAAGCAAAATGCAGAATATAATCCAACTTGCCAGAAACATGAATGAATTTAGAAACATCACAATTATAGAATTCAAAATTCTCCAACTTGAAAAGATGTTGAATATTTTTCAGGTCCCCGGTGATCAGGTTGTCCATGCCAATTACATGCATGCCTTCTTTGATAAATCTATCGCATAAGTGCGAGCCCAGAAAACCGGCGGCGCCTGTGATAAGAATCCGAGATTGTGACGATGATGTGTTGTTTGTCTTCATTTTATTTTTTCATCGGGCTTCACCCGATGTTGAGATATATCGCCCTTTCAAGGCTAAATTAACGGTTAACTATTCAAGATTCACCCCTTCACCACTGCCCTTCCCACACTTTCATAATGAAACCCGGCTGCTTTCATTTGCTGCAAATCAAATAGATTTCTACCATCAAAAATTGCAGCATTCTTCAAAAGGGATTTTATTTTATCAAAATCCGGTGTCCTGAATTCGCTCCATTCTGTGGCTATTACCAGTGCGTCTGCGCCTTTAAGCACGTCGTATTGATTTTCAGCATAAGCAATTCTATTGCCTATTTCTTTTTTTACATTTGCCATCCCTTCGGGATCGTAAGCTGTAACTGACGCGCCATTCTCTAATAATTCTTCTATTATTTTCAATGCAGGGGCCTCGCGGATATCGTCCGTATTTGGTTTAAAGGCCAATCCCCATATAGCAATATGTTTATTCGTCAGATTATTCTTAAAATAGGTTTTTATCTTAGGTAAGAGATGTACTTTTTGTTTTTCATTTACCTCCATCACTGCTTCCAGAATCTTGAAGTCGTAATCAACTTGTTGGGCAGATTTTGAAAGTGCCTTCACATCCTTCGGAAAACAACTTCCTCCATAGCCAATCCCTGGAAATAAAAATCTTCTTCCGATTCTTTCATCACTACCCATTCCTTTTCTAACCATATCTACCTCCGCGCCCATCCTTTCGCATAACTGTGCTATTTCATTCATAAAAGAAATTTTGGTGGCGAGAAATGCATTAGCCGCGTATTTAGTCAACTCAGCGGATTTTTCATCCATATAAATAATCGGATTTCCCTGGCGCACAAATGGTGCATACAATTGGCCCAGGATCTCCTTTGCTTTTTCTGAAGAGGTACCGATTACAACGCGGTCCGGCTTCATAAAATCGTCTACCGCTACCCCTTCACGCAAAAATTCCGGATTGCTTACTACATCAAATAATTTTTCCGGACTTGCAATTCCTGCTTCCCTGGCACTTTGCAAAATAATGTTGTACACTTTTTCCGCTGTTCCTACCGGCACTGTACTTTTATCGATAATGACTTTGTATTCTCCTTTCTTCAAAAGTTTTCCAAGATTGTCTGCTACCCCTAAAACATAATTGAGATCAGCATAGCCATCCCCATCGGGCGGCGTAGGTAAGGCTAGAAAAATAACTGCGGCATCTTTTATACCTTCTTCGAGTGAAGTGGTAAATTGTAACCTTCCCTCCTTGCCGTTTCTTTCAAAAAGTTTTTCAAGGCCGGGTTCAAAAATGGTGATTTTGCCCGAGGATAATCTCGCAACTTTTTTCTCATCAATATCGACACAAATAACTTTGTTTCCTGTTTCCGCAAAGCAAGTTCCTGTTACCAGCCCTACATACCCTGTCCCTATAACTGAAATATTCATAAATTATCTGTTTATATATTCTAAAACTTTATTAGCGATATAGCTTTGTTGTTCTTCATCAAGTTCGGTATGCATGGGCAATGAGAACACCCTATGAGTAAGCCAGTCCGTTTTTTCAAGATCATAATCTGCTCCTCCAAAAGACGCGAACATCTTTTGTTTGTGTGCAGGTACCGGGTAATAGATCATACATGGAATATTATTCTCTTTAAGAAATGCAACGAGGCCATTACGCACACTTTCGGGATTATCCACATTCTTTAAGATAACCGTGTATTGATGAAAAACATGCTTGCTATATGGTGCGCGAAAAGGAACAGAAATTTTATCATTGCCCGCAAAAGCCCTATCATAAAAATCCGCAGCTTTTCTCCTGGCTTCTATGTAACTGCCCAGTAACGGCAATTTAATATTTAATATTGCTGCCTGCAGTGCATCCAGCCTTGAATTGCATCCGACTACATCATGATAGTATTGCTTGCCCTGGCCGTGGTTGGCTATCATTTTCAATTTGACAGCAAGTTCATCATCATTCGTGCAAACAGCACCACCATCACCATAGCATCCTAAATTTTTGCTCGGAAAAAAAGAGGTGCAGCTAATGGTTCCGATGTTACCTGTTTTTTTAACCGTACCATCTTTAAAAGTATAATCACTGCCAATAGACTGCGCATTATCTTCAATTACAAACAAATGATGCTCGTTTGCTATAGCAATTATTTCTTCCATATCACACGACTGGCCATATAAATGCACCGGTACGATGGCTTTTGTTTTTGGAGTGATGGCTTTTCTTATCGCTTCGGGATCTACACAAAATGTTTTTGTATCCACCTCTACAAAGACAGGTTTTAATCTCAATAAAGCAATTACTTCGGTAGTGGCCACATAAGTAAACGATGGCGTGATTACTTCATCGCCCGGCTCTAAGCCAAGCGCCATCATGGCTATTTGCAAAGCATCCGTTCCATTTGCACATGGAATGACGTGCTTTACGCCGATGTATTCTGAAAGACCTTTTGCAAATTTTTCTACCTGAGGGCCACCGATAAAAGCCGTCTTATCTAAAACTTCTGCAAGGGCAGCATCCACCTCATCTTTTATTTTGAGGAATTGCTGCTTGAGGTCCACCATGTGTATTGGCTTCATATTAGCATTTTTTAAACGGCTGCAAAGATAGGGATTGAGAGAGTAAAAAAAAGTGTAGAATTACATTGAAGTAAACGAACATTTAAACGTGATTTTTATTTTTTCAGCTCAGATCTTGATCCTTGAGAGAAATTTAAACGATAATATCAATGAAATTAATCGATCCGCAGGATGGTCATTATTGTCATTGCGAATCCTTGCATGACTCTTTAAAAAAAAACTACCATTAAACGCGGTTTGCGTGCGATAAAAACATCCCCGGATCTTTAACACTCACTCAATCCCAGTGGCACATTTACCGCCAATCCGCCGTCAGCCGTTTCTTTATATTTACTGTTCATGTCCATGGCGGTATCCCACATCGATTTAATTACGTTATCAAGAGTAACCCTTGCATAATCCGGCGCGCTTTGTAGAGCAAGTTGGCTGGCGGTTATGGCTTTGATTGCGCCCATAGTATTTCTTTCGATGCAGGGAATCTGTACCAGGCCTGAAATAGGATCGCAGGTCATTCCAAGGTGATGTTCCATTGTAATTTCAGCCGCCATTAATGCCTGACGTTGCGTACCGCCCATACACTCTGTAAGCGCCGCTGCAGCCATAGATGAAGATACGCCAATCTCTGCCTGGCAGCCGCCCATAGCAGCGGAAATAGTAGCTCCTTTTTTAAAAATGCTTCCGACCTCAGAAGCTGTAAGCAAAAACTGAATGATTTTATCATCCGTATTTCCATCACAAAAAATAATATAGTACGCAAGCACCGCGGGAATTACACCGGCAGCACCATTAGTAGGTGCAGTAACCACTCGCCCAAACGCTGCATTTTGTTCATTCACCGCCAATGCAAAACAACTGACCCAATCCAGTATGTATTTAAAATCATTACCGCCTTCTTTGATGGCTTTGACCCACGAATCAAAATCTGAATATTCCTTACCTTTCAAAAGTCTCTTATTCAATTGCGCAGCCCTTCTTTTTACACTTAATCCACCAGGTAAAATCCCTTCTGTGTGGCAGCCCCTGTACATAGATTCGCCCATGATTTGCCATATTTTTAAAATGTCTTCGCGTGTCTTTGCTTCAGACCGCCATGTACTTTCATTTTCCATTACCACTTCGCTAATGCTCATTCCGGTTTGCATACACCATTGAATTAGATCTAACGCATCATTGATAGGAAAAGGTATATTCACTTCTTCATCCTCATTCTCTTCTTCGCCTTCTTTTTTCACAAAACCGCCGCCGATAGAATAATAAGTTTCAGAGAAATGTTCTTCATTTTCCAACACAGCAATAAAAGTCAGTGCATTTGGATGATAAGGCAATGATTCATTTTTCAAAAACTCAATATCTTCCTTAGGATCAAATTCTATTTCATGAATGCCGCTCAGATTTAGCTTCCGGCGGTTTTGAATATTTTCGATTTTTTTAGAAATAAGATTTACATCAAAAGTTACAGGATCATCACCACCTAAACCCAATTGAACCGCAATATCCGTTCCATGCCCCTTGCCCGTTTTGGCAAGCGAGCCATACAGCAATACCTCCATACTACAAACATGCTGTAAACTATTCTTTTGCTGAAGTGATGATAAAAATAATTGCGCAGCACGCCATGGGCCAAGTGTATGACTGCTTGAAGGCCCCACTCCTATTTTAAACATATCAAAAACCGAAATGGCTTCGTGACTCATAAAATAATTTTATAGAACAAAGATAAATAGATTCGGAGTGAATATTTATTCAGCAAGATTGTGCGCAACACAGTGAATAAACAAATAGCAGGTATTTCTATTTTAGGCAACTATCTTGTTATCATGAAACTGAATGCCTCTGGCTTCGGGCCCGGCAAGAATCACAACTGCTCCCAACACCAGGACGGAACCCGCCAAAATTTCCATAGAAGCAGCATAGCTAAGATGTTCAGCGAGCAAAGCTTCGAAGTAAGCAATGCTTGATGCGATCAAAACGCCCAATTGATATGCGAATCCTGGAAAGAATCCGCGCAAGGGGCCAGGCGATAATTCGTTTATATGAGCCGGAATAATTCCCCATGCACCCTGTACCATGAACTGCATAGCGAAGGCACCCAAAGCAACGACTACGCTTCCGCCATTATACATCCAGAAAGGTATTAGGATAGCACCAAGAATTGCCGCCGTGGCCATCATTTTTCTTCTTCCGTATTTATCTGAAAGGTAACCAAACAGGAGCCCGCCAAAAATGGCGCCCACCATAGATATCATTGTGATTATAGCAGTTTGATGTGGGCTGAAATGGCGTTGTTGCTGCAAAAATGTAGGATAAAGATCCTGCGTGCCATGAGAAATCATGTTCATCACGGACATTAATAAAACTAAATACAGAAATAATTTCCAATGTTTGGCAACGGCGCTTCCATATTCTTTCCAGTTGGCTGCTTTGGTAGCTTTCCATGCTGCTGTTTCTTTTACTCTGGCACGAATAAATAACGTGAGCAAAGCCGGAAGACCGCCAATAAAGAACATTGCTCTCCATCCGAAGTGAGGAAAGACGGTGTAATATGCAACTGCGGCCAACAGGAAGCCAAACGCATAACCTTCTTGCAGCAGTCCGGAAAATAGTCCGCGCCTCTTGACCCTTGCCGTTTCCATCACAAGAGAAGCGCCAACACCCCATTCGCCTCCCATACCTATGCCATACAGCAAACGAAGAATTAAAAATGCTGTATAAGTGGGCGCGAATCCGGAAAGAATTTCAATAACTGAATAGAAAATAATGCTGATCATTAGGGGACCTTTTCGTCCATAGCGATCAGCCATTAATCCAAAAATAAGTGCACCTATCGGACGCATAGCCAGGCTGGCGGTAAGCGTCAAAGCAATTTCCGGAATGGATTTATGGAAATTTTCAGCTACAGTGGCGAGTACAAAAGTCAAAATAAAAAAATCAAATGCATCTAATGTCCAACCCAGAAAGCCAGCTAGTAAAGCGTTTCGTTGATTACGTTTTTCTTCAGCTTTAAAAATTGAATTTTCTTTTTCTGAGATCATAGCAGTTCAAATCTATTTCTTCCGAAACCATTTATCAAACAGGAATTTATTTAATAGGCTACAAAATATGCAAACAATTTTTGGTAAATATATTGATCATTTCCAATTAGAAAAAAATTACAGAGGACGCCAAGGCAATAAAAAAGAATTACAACGTGTCGTTCTAAGAATCTTTTTATCAGCTCGTATTTTAATGGATATGTAACTCCGTTGCAACAGAAAGTTCAAAGGAAGAGCAGAATTTAATATTATAGAGGGCTTGCTTCTTATATTTTTTTAAGACCATCCTAATAGAAATAATTTACTTATTTCCACAATTAATGTTCAAATAAAAAATTAAAATTCCAATTATTTGTTTGCCTGCTGCAAAATGAATTGAATCGTCCGTTTCTATTTTATATATCTAAAAAAACTACAAAAAATCGCGTTTATATTTTAGCGAATAACCTGGCAATCACTATTGAACATCCAAAAGGTTAACATGAAATATTAGATTGGAGTTTGCCGGAATCACCGTATCGCCGGCATTGTCTAATTTAGGTATGTTCCCGTAACCCAAAGAAGGAGGAATATACAATGTGATATCGCCACCTTTTTTTATCAGAGGAATACCCTTTTGCCAGCCTACAATTACTTGTACAAGCTGAAAAACGGCAGGTTGACCGATTGTAGTAGAATCAAAAACGTGTCCGTTAAAAAAACCACCCGTATAATAAACAGCAACAGAAGTGCAAAGATCATTTACGCCACTAACGGAACCCGGCTGGTTGATCGTATAAAAAAAACCTGCAGTATCTTTTATAGCCACGATGCTATGCGCGGTAAGAGAATCCTGCAATGCAATCTGCTCCGACATGGGAGCTACAATTTTGGAAGGTGTATATTGACAGCCTTGTTGAGTAGAATTCTTCTCGCAACTGAACAAAAATAATGAGGCGACAACAACCATGGCAATAGCAATATTTTTCATAGAGCAGTAAATTTTTTTTGCAAATAAAAAGCATTAAAATTAAAAACCTGTTGCTTTCTCCTTTCCCTCTTTAAATTTTAACTCTTTATAAATTTGTTCATTTCTATCCCACTTAAATTGCATGCTAAATATGGTGTAGAAGACAGCAATCCCAATCACTGCGATTATGATCAGGGTAATTAATGAAGGCGATATCTCCACCATATTTTTGTACCAATCATGAAATATGACCGCCAATAATATGGGCAGTGCGAATATAAGCCCCCATGGAGACCCATATAAAAAACGACGCCAGACTTTCTTGTCTTTTTCTTTATTGTTCTCCCAATATTCTATAAAGGATTTTTCTTCTTTTGTAAGCATTGCACAAAGGTACCATGTAAACAACAAAAGTGAATGCCGAAAAGCCACTTTAATTTCATTTTTTTGGAATTCACTCAATAAAATGTAGGTTTGCTTCATTTAAATCAACACTGTGAAAATCGAACAAGCGCTGTCGCATTATCTCTTAAAGAACAAAAGTTTATCTCTACAGGGAATTGGAACATTTCACTTAGATGCATCCATACCTGATACTGCTGATCGTGAAAGGCCTATTATATTCCCAGAAAACGCTGTTTCATTCCACTATGACCCGAAGGTAACAGAAGATGAAGGCCTGGTTGATTTTATAGTAGAATATACGCATAAAATAAAGCCACTTGCATCGTCTGACCTCGAATCGTTTTTATCGCTTGGACGCCAGTTTTTAAATATCGGAAATCCCCTTGTACTGCAAAATATTGGCACACTTGATAAAACAAATTCCGGCGAGCTCGTGTTCAAGCCGGGACACTTAGTAGCTGAGAAACTGGAGCCTCAAAAAATGAAAAACGACGGGCCGGAACCGGAAGCGGGTGAAGAAAATTTCTTTAATGAATATCAACAAGAAAGACACAGAAAGGGTGGGCCAAAGTTATTACTTGTCTTTTTAATTTTACTTGTGCTGGGATTTATCGCGTGGTCAGTATGGCATTATCTGGGAAACAGAAAGGAGAGCGCTGAAAATGTGACCTCCACCGAATCGGTGGTTCCGATATCGGACTCGTCCAATTTTAAAAAGGATTCCAGCGTGATTGCGAATGCAGGGATAGACAGTAGCCTTTCTAAAAAAACCTCTTCAGATACAGTTAGTTTTAAGATAGTAGTAAAGCAATATAGAACGTCTGAGGCAGCGGAAAAAAGACTGAAAGAATTGCAAACGTATCATAGAAATGTGATCATGTACACAAAGGATTCCGTCACCTATAAAATAGCTGAGCCTTTTAATTTACCGCTTTCAGATACCACCAAAATTTTGGATTCGCTTAAGCGATATTATACTAAAATTTACCTGGAGAAGTAGGAAGCAGAATACACACGACCTATCACCGACCGCCAACTAACTTTTTTTCAAAATAGAATTGGCAATAGCGCATTGCATGCAAAGTTTTTGATTGCAGTATTCATTTTTTAATTGAAGAAGTGCCTGCGAATCAAACGCGCTAACATTTTTGTAATTCAATTTTTCAAATCCTTTCGTAACCGTATTTTTTTCAGGGCCGATTTCTTCAAGCCACTGTATCGCTTTCTCTTTAAAAATCTCTTCATCGTGATGCAGGCCGTAAGAAAACAAAATAGGCACAATGGTGTTGATGATGATATTATCTATCATTTGCTTTCCCAAAGTCTTTATTTTATATTTCGCTTCTTCATCAAAAACATAATGATAATGCCAGTAGTCATTAGCTTCCACAGACAACATGTTTTTTATTTCTGACAGCGATTGAGCTTCTTTGATTTTTGAAAACAAATGTTCACTTTGATGGATAAGCATGGCAAGTTGGGCAAGGCGCAAAGTAGGGAAATTAGCGGGGCGCATTCTTAAAAAAAACAATTCTCCTTCAACGGATTGTAGATTGTATCTATTTTTATAAAAACTGTATTCCTTCGCCAGCATCTTTGGATATTTTTCATCGAATTCTTTATCTAATAAACCAGACTGTCCAAATAGCAAAGCCTCTAATTGCAAAATATTATTTTTATGTTTTGCCAAAATGTTTAAAGGCAATGATTGCGCTATTTTCCGGAACATACTGCTGTTCACTTTTAAGCCGAAATTAGCGGCAACCAGCCACCAGAAAGTTTCTTCCCAATGGGAACCGGTTTCTTTTAAAATGTCAAAAACAATTCGTGATTTATCAATAAGTCTTTCCGCTACAAGTCTTTGTTTCCAGGCATTCATGGCTAAATCGCTTAAGCCGTTTTCAAGGTTTTCGCAAGGTATAAAACTGGGCGCACCCATCAGCTGCTTGTATTTGTCCAAAAGCAATTTTGATATTCTGCCTTGTAATTCAAGTGTTGGTAAATCGTTACGGAAATTATCCTTGATTAACACATCATTGTTCCAAACCACGTGCAGAATAATATTTTTATAATTATCATCTTCTGAATGGTGATGCAAATTCCAGTCGGATGCATTGACATGTATTTCTACATTCCCTATCCATACAGTATCGTTGATCTTTATCTTTGCCTCAGTAAAATCAGGGCCCTGGTTTACATTGTGAATTCCGGGATGGATCACTTCAATGGATTCACCATCGGAGCTCAGCAAATCGCTGAAATTATAATATTGAAACTTCCAGATGTATTGCAGAATATCTTCTTTCATAGCAGTGCATTGAGGAGTTTTAAATTTTGATTTTTAAATATAAGGAAATAAAAGCGAAGGCGCTTCAAGGCAATTTTTGATTCAGAAAATAAATTGTAGTAAACAAACAAATTATTTAGATTTTAAATTTACTTTTGGCGTCCAATTTTAAAAATTGTCTTAGATAGGTTTTTGAAAAGCCCGGGTGGCGAAATTGGTAGACGCACTGCCTTCAGGTGGCAGCGTTCGCAAGGATGTGCTGGTTCGAATCCAGTCCCGGGCACTTGACCGAAGTAAGAAAATACTTCGGTTTTTTTATTGCAAAATCTTTTGTTCACAACGATTTGCTGGTTATCTGCCTGAATGAGGCACTCAGGCAGGAAATCAAGTCCCGGACATAAAACGCCTAAATAGAATTTTGTATTTTTTGTTCTTTTACCGTAATTAATATTTTACGCAGCAATGAATGCTTTAGTAAAAAATAACTAAACCACTACCCTACTTTTTCAACTAATAATCTTTCGCATACTAAATTACTCAACACTTCCGAAGTTCTTTTATCATAATTTACCACAATTGATTTATCGAAAGGCTCTATGGATTTGATCTTAATCTTTAGTCCAAGATACATTCCCCGACTGTTTAAAAATTTCAAAAATTCTGATGAAGTTTTAATTACCGCACCGAGTTTGACGGTATCGCCCGGCTCGCAATCGCTCAATTTATTGTAATTTTTCCAAACTACTTTCCCTTTAGCATCCGGTATTGGGGAGCCATGCGGATCTACCTTGGGATAGTCCAGCAGTTCGTCCATTTTTTCAAAAAATACCGGGGATTGAATATGTTCAATTTGCTCTGCTATATCATGTACATCTTCCCAGCCCAGATGCATTTTTTCAACTAAAAACATTTCCGTAAGCCGGTGCTTTCTTATAATAAGACCTGCTTCCCTTTTACCTTTCTCAGTGAGACGCAAAGGCTTATAACTCTCATAATGAACCAGTTTTTTTTTAGACAGCTTTTTCATCATACTGGTAACGGTAGGCATTTTAATATC
>DATCFI010000165.1:0-6159 GCA_036509585.1 Hanamia sp.
AGTACCTGGGAGAAAATCGGCTGTCCGAGATAATTTGTAATTTTATCCATATTAATTATGTTGGTGGTACAACAAGATTAATAAAAAGGGGTGGATTTTTTCCACCCCCTTTACTTAAATTTTATCTCGGACAACAATAGATTACATTCATTTTAATCCTGTTAGTGATAAGTGGAATCTTGCAAAAGATTATTTGGATTATTATTATTCTTCTGCGCGGTTTTATGAAACCGGTGTGGATGAATTTGGGTTTTTAAATAATCTATTTCATGGAGATAAATAGAGAATTGTTTCGTGTGCCACGAACCAAGGCGAAGGCGAAGGATTATTCAGAAAATACAATAGGCAATCCTTCGTTTTGGCCAGAATATCCTAAACATCAAATACCTCTCAGTCGTATAACTCTTAGAAACCTCACATAAAAGACTGTGAGACAATAAGCTTCAACCTTTTTACCATCTTTTGTAGCAGGTATCCATTTGGGACCTGTAAGTAGCGCCTCAACAGCAAACCTGGAAAACGATGTGCCATTTAAGGTTAAAGGTTCTGCTGAAATAATGTTGCCACTTGTATCCACTCTAATGCGGACAACACATTCTCCTTCCCTATGAATTTTCTTTTTATTCTTTTCGCGATAATCTTCAAGGTATTTTCTCCACGCGCTATCTCCACCTGCAAATTGTGGAGGTGTGGTTACGTCGTTTATTGAAGAATCAATAAAGGAAATGAATTTACCCGTAAAGTCCTGCGCGGTTATAGAGGTGCACTTGCCTTTATCATAGTAATAGGAGTGGATAACTCTGTTGGTATAATCTATCACCGTCCTTTGCGCAAGAGTCTCGTTTGGCTGGTAACTCAATTGTGTTACTGAAGTTAAAGCGCCAATATCATAGAAAGATGAATCAAGCACTTTCCCATCCTGGCTCCAGGTGACCCACACACCATTTTTTCTGCTTAGAACAAAATTTCCACGTACGTGTTTTCCATCATTATAATAAAAAGACTCAAATAGACCGTTGGCTGTCTCCAGGGAAGAATCGGTAAACTGCATTTTAAAAATGCGGTTATCTCTTTGAATATCGTGAAGCGAAAATTCCACCAGGTTGCCATCAGCTTTAATTTTTCCATGGTAAAAAGAATGATCGCGGTCTGCAGGGTTTAGATTTTGATCAAAAAGATATCTACGTTTATTTTTTTGCACTACACTGTTTAAAGAGGGATAATATTCGGTTGACACTTCTTTAAGAGCAGCAACAGGCTTATTATCTTTCAGGGCAGGTACCCAGGTTACCCGGCGCAGCGCCATTACCATATCATTTGCGAGACTATTATTATCACAATAGATAGTTTTAAAATCTGACGGTATTCCACCCTTATCCACTTTGAATCTTACAACACATACACCGGATGTTCCTTTTGTTAATAATTCATACTTGTCATTATCAAATTTAGATTGCAGATATTGTTGCAATGTTGAATCTTCGCCGGGGTAAGCTACTTCTACATCCGGGTGGGCCACTATGGTATCTTTACCAAATCTCAGAAAGTCAGTTGCATCATGTTGCAAAGATTGATCATTATCATCAAAGCGTGTCCTCACCATCGTACTGTCGTGGTAATTATATCTCAATACAAAATCAAGGTTTGGATTCAAAGAACGATAACGATAGTAAACTGCAGAGTCAGGTTCGCCATTTGTGTACCACGAAGAGTCTGCTATTCTCTTGTTATTATCCCACCTGGTCCAGAGGCCGTCTGGCATGCCTTTTTTGAAATAACTTATGTTTTCAACATCTCCGTTTTCATAAAAGGACAAAAATCTTCCGTCCTGTACGGCAAAAGTGGAATCAGTATAATAAGCTGTAAAAATGAGATATCGCTGCTTCTTGTCGTAAAGATCAAGACGATAGAGGCCATATTCCCATCGGCCTTTCCCTGTGTACTCTGATCCTGACCTTTCTGACGGCTTTAGGTTTTTATCAAAGTAAAAAGTAGCGGGCTTTACCTGTCCCTTGCAAATAAACGTAATACCAAGCATCAACGATAGTAATCGGATCCTCATAAGGAGTTTTGATCACTAAAAATAATTGTTTTTTAGGAATTAAGCAAATTAAATTAGCTTTTCGGCTATTATTTACCACTTCCCAATAGAGCTTTTTTACGCTTAATTACCCTGTTAGTACAGTAAAACTGCACATAAGACGTAGTGCTATAATTTAAATTTTATATTTTATTTTGACTTTTGTTTGATTTTATTAAATGATATTACTGCAATGTTTAGATAAATCATTCAATAATTACCATCTTTATTAGATTTTATCAAAAATTAATATTCCGGTAATTTTACGGTCTTGCATAATCCGGATTTGTACTCTATGTTTGTCCCCGAATTAATGATGTACCTCTTACCTCGGATATCATTAATTCAAAATTATCCCTCCTTGAACAACTGCGATTATCAAACCGGTAAAATGCCGGATTGAAAAATTTAAGAAAACAAACCCACAAGAAATGAATTTTAAAACTACATTGACAGGTAAGCACAACTCTGTACTCCTACATTTCGCAATCTTTTCATTCTTTTTAAGTAAGACTCAATTAGCTACTTTAAAATTGAGATTTGTTCAGCCGCAATTGCTTCCATGTAGTATCGCTGATCAAAAATCAACAGCATGTAAGTTTCCAGGTAATATACTGCGGAACGCATTGAATTCGCTTTAATTCAGCCAACAAACTTTGTAAACTTTATCCTAAACGACACATGGAGCAGGTAAACTTAACTTTCAACAAAACTAAAAAACTAAAATCATGAAAACAAACGTCATCAACACCATTGGAACTACTGCGCTTGTAGCAACCATTCTCACTATCATACTATTGTTTACTGTGTTTAACAATGGTATTTATATAGCTCACTTTTAATCGCAAAAGAAACAAAAATTATAAACTTAAAAAACCCGGATCATGAAAACAAACGTCATCAACACCATTGGAACTACCGCACTTGTAGCAACCATTCTCACTATCATATTATTGTTTACTGTATTTAGTAATGGTATTTATATAGCTCACTTTTAATCGTAAAAGAAACAAAAATTATAAGCTTTAAAAACCCCGGATCATGAAAACAAACGTCATCAACACCATTGGAACTACTGCGCTTGTAGCAACCATTCTCACTATCATATTATTGTTTACTGTGTTTAACAATGGTATTTATATAGCTCACTTTTAATAATGATGAAAAGAACTTTTTTTGTTCATCCCTGGGATCGTGTAATCCCAGGCCCAACTATAATCTGCAAAATAAACATGCGGTATTAAATAAGCTATCCCTCTGGCGCAGTTCTTCAGACCTGTGCATGAGTGTTTCTTAGCTTTCATTTAATAAAAACGTCACCAGAATATAGCATACGACAATCTTCAATCTAATCTTACCAATTCCAATAAACCTTTTCCTTCTTCAGTGTAATAATCAATTGCGCTGCTATGCTTCCAATCTATCGGATGCTTTACAAATCCTCTCTTTCGGGATTTTCATGCAAATAAATAAGCCTCGGTTATACATTTCTTTAGTGTTAAGCAAAATAAGATGATTCTCATGCTGCCAGAATTGATCCCGATAATTATCAGGAGAAAATTACTTTTCATCCTTTGGCCATTTTTTCTATTAGTAACGGCCCGGCAAATGTCGGGAGACCTGCGTCAGGCTGAAAATTTTAATCATTCTTAAAATTATTTCCTATGCCCATGCAACGAAACACACAAACTACATGTCAATAATAGGATGATAAAACATTTTATAGAAATTTTCATATTATGAAACACCTTTTTCAAACAATTTTTATTCTTCCGTTTACATTTTTTTGCATGGTAGGTTGCAAAAAAGATATTGGCACATTCCTTCAAGGGAAAAACAATAACAATACTCCAAATTTTTATTTGGCCGGACAAAGCAATGGGAAACCATGTTTGTGGATAAATGGTACCAAAAATATTTTATCTAACTCGAATGGTAATGCAAACCAAATTTTAATTAATGGAAATGATATTTACGTAACCGGATACTATGAGCTACCAAACACCAATCTTAATCCGGGAGGCTTTATGCCTATGCAATGCGTTTATTGGAAAAATGGAGTGGAAAACAAAGTTGGCAAAATCATTTATGGGCAAGGTGGATTTCAAACAACTATTTCAATTGTGAACAATGATATTTATTATGCCAATGGACAGGCATGGGAAAATGGTTCTCAGTTAAATTTTAATTTAGCAAATATGGGTTTTGTTCAACAGACCACTTCTTATGGTTCGAATATTTATTTTGTTGGTACAGATAGTTCCGGCAAAGCGGTATATTGGGAAAACGGTTTAGAGCATGATATAATCTCAAACGAGACAAAATCGATTGTTGCTTATAGTTTGGCTGTTTCATCAAATAATGTATATATAGGCGGTGAAGATTCCAATCAAATAGGAACAGTATGGATAAACGGGATCCCGGAAAATCTGCATTTTTCTATCCCAGGTTCCTATGCCGTTTTTGTTAGTTCACTTTTTGCAAATGGAACAGATATTTATGCGGTGGCAGAATTAGAGGTGCCCACTTCTATGGCCAACGGCAGTTATTCCTATTTTAATAATATACCCGCTTATTGGAAAAATGGAATTGAAAATGATTTGCCATTAAATGGCGATTCGTATGGAAATGCCAGTACTGTTTTTGTAAATGGATCTGATATTTATGTTTGTGGAAATATAGGCTCAGGCGCTGTTTATTGGGAAAATGGGATTGAAACAAAACTTGGTTCAGATTATGGTTCAGTTTCTTCTATATTAATAAAGTAAAAAAAAACCTCTCCTTGTTTAGTGACACACGAAACAAATTTCTCACCGAAGTGTCTTGTCCTAAAATAAGTTTTTTCACATTGGGCTGTAACGCTACCTCCGCAGCCTGTTCTCAAGTACATTGTCCCTTAGGAGGAGAGTGGCGTGGTGAGGTTTTAGCACGAAAGAATTCCCGTCTGAATCAGTTGATTGTTCACTGCTCTTAAGTTCTCCTCAAAAGTTTGTCTGAAGCAGAAAATGTTGCAATCAAAACACAACCGCTTCCAGGCTGCGAAATAAAGTCAGCAGTACCATTATAAGAAGTCGCGCGGCTTTTAATATTGGCAATACCTATTCCGTTTCTCTTTTTACCGGTATCAAAACCAATTCCATTATCCGAAATGATTAGCTTAACTGATTTTTTATTTTGCAGGAGTTTTATAACAACTTTAGTCGCTTTGGCGTGTTTCAGAATATTATTCAGTTGCTCCTGTATGATTCGATAGATATTCAGTTTGAATTTATCATTCACACTATTTTCAATAAAATTTACTTTAAATTCTATTTTCACAGAATTCACTTCCATTGTGTAGAGGCGGATATTTTCGATAGCTGCGCAAAGACCTAAATTCTTAATAGTATTTGTTGTCAAACCCTTACTTAATTTCCTGATCTCTTCAATGGCAGTAAGGGTGTATTCGGAAGAACGGCTTAAATACATTCCACTGTCTTTCCCCCCGCGCTTTGCCATTTCTAAGTATAGCCTGGACGCACCGAGTAATTGGTTTACATTATCATGAAGTTCTTTTCCTATATCCGACCTTTCTGTATCTTTGGCATCCCCAGCTGCTTCTGCAATCTGCTTTTCCTTTAATTTGATCTCCCGTTCCAGACTTTCTTCAAGCACTTTTTGTTTGCTAATATCATGCATGGAACCAATCACCCGGTAGGCGTTGCCATCTGTGTTTCGCAGGATGATACGGCTGACTAATACATTGGCAACAGAACCATCCCTTCTCAAAAAACGATAACCATTCTTCCAATTAATTGTTTTTGATTTTAGAACCCTGTGATATTCTTTCATAAACTTTTCTTTATCATCAGGATGAATATGGATTATCCAATCTTCTGAAGACATCATGTTTTTCATTCTTTTATAGCCGAATTCCTTTTCATAAGCATCATTTACCATCACCTTATCAGCTACAAGGTCAGAATCAAATAATACATCGGATGATAAATTAAACATGATCCTGAACTGCTCCTCTATCTTTGTAAGCATTTTCTTTATCCCGATTTTTTCATATTTCAGCTTTTCATCTTCACACTTTT
>DATCFI010000166.1:0-2940 GCA_036509585.1 Hanamia sp.
TCTGAATGAATTCTTTTATCGCTTTAACAGACGGGGATTTGATAAAACTATATTTCACAACCTTCTAGAAAGAATGGTTAAGAGTGACCCCATTTATCAAAAGGTATTCACGACTTAAACGATTTATTCTATAAATTTAAATTCAAAAACAACAAATTAATATGCTTAGTAAAAAAGTGGTTTTGTTTGTCACTATTTGTTTTGCCTTAATTGTTGCCGTTTCGCTTATTGCCCAATGGGGTGGTTCAGGTTTGGGATTGATATCATTTCTCTTTGGTGCACTTAACGTGTTCATGGCAATAATTTTTGGGCTTATGAAAAAATCCGTTCAGGCCAGAACTTTTCTGTTGATGGGAGGGGTATTTTTTCTAATTGGATTTGGCCTATGCTCGGCTTTTCCTTTTAATATGCATTGATGCGTTTTGCCAAAAAAAACAAAATCGAAATCTTCTTTAAAAGTTGCTTCACTATAATTTAATTTTTAGGTATAGGCGTTTAGCTATCCCTAAATTTCATAGCTTTGGCTATGGAAAGGAGGGATAAATTTACTGGTATGAACTCAATAAAATTCAACAGGTATTTTAAAACACAGGAAGATTGTCTGAAGTATATTGCAGACATTAAATGGGAACAGGGATACACATGCAGGAATTGCGGGAATACGAGATATATTAAAGGCAACAAACCTTACAATCGCAGGTGTCTTAAATGTAAAAAAGATGAAAGCCCGACAGCAGGAACAATGTTTGACAAGGTAAAATTTTCTCTACTAATCGCGTTAAACATTGTTTTTAAAATTGTAACAAAGAAGAAAGGGATGTCCACCCTGGAATTGAGCAGAGAATTTGAATTACGTCAAAAGACGTGTTGGGCATTTAAATGGAAAATTCAACAGGCAATGCAAAGCAGCAAACCGCATCCTTTAACAGGAGAAGTACAGGTGGGATGAATTTTTTATTGGCCAGCTGGAAGAACAAAAACGTGGCAGGAGCAAGGGGGGAAAGAGATTGGTTATTGTTGCTTTGGAAAAAGTACACGGTGGGGTGGGCAGGGTTTATGCTCAGGTAATAGAAAGTGCTTCATCAGAAAATTTTAAACCCTTCTTTAATGCTTATCTTGCTAAAGATGCTTCGGTGGTTTCCGATGAATGGACAGGGTACTCTCCATTAAAAAAGGAGTATCCCGGTTTAAAGCAGGTGCCTTCAAATAATGGTAAAAATTTTCCAGATCTGCATATCCATATTATGAATTTAAAAGGATGGCTGAGAGGTATTCATCATCATTGCAGCGCAGAACATCTTCAAGGCTATCTAGACGAATACCATTATCGCTATAACAGAAGAAATAATATGAATCCGATGTTTGTGGATATTAAAGAAAATGGTGGCTAACAGGCCTGCGAGATTACTCAAAAGAAGGGATAACTAAACGCCTATACCTATTAATTTTTTCAAAAATTTCTATCGCTGGTTGGCCTTAAATACTCTTATAAAATTCCCTCCCCAGTATTTTATCAATATCTTTTTTTGAATAGCCGCGTTTTACGAGTTCTTCAGTGATCATTGGATATTTTGTAACGTCGTTGAGTACTTTTGGCGTTATAGGAATTCCATCAAAGTCGCCGCCAAGGCCTACATGGTCTATGCTATCATGCCGAGTTCATTCATTCTTTTCTCTACTTCTTTTCCAAAAGCATTCAATTCTTTTTTTGTGAAGCACTATCTACCTTTTGATTGCCCGATTCGTATTAGGCGCTTGTTGCTCGGGCAGTTTTATTGTTTCAGGTAAGCGCCACATAGCATCCGCCACTACTGAAAAGGCTGTCTAATTTATTGAGATCATCTTCTGTCGTGTAGGCCAGCTTCTACGCCCATTATTCTGGCGAGTTTATGTCTTTTTGTATATACCGAACCATGGTAACCCCCCATTCCGATTTATGGTAACCCCTCATTCCGAAGGATGGTAACCCCACCCTTGAAAAGATATTTTTACCGGTAATTCCTCACTTTTTTTGTTATTGGTAAATTATTTTTTCACTTTCTTTTTCTGGGCAGAAAATTGAAACTGTCATTCCGACGTATGGTATCCCCCTTAGAGCGATCTTGTTTGGTGCTGAGTTTTTTGTGTTCCCTTTATTTCCTTCTTAATCAAATTAAATGAAGGGATATAATGGCGCAAAAAACAATTATTATGAGCTTGATAAAACAAGTGCAACAATTAGGGGAGGAAGGTGTGGCAATAAAAGAAATTGCCCGAAGGGTTGGCCTTTCGCGCAAAACGGTAAAAAAATATCTGCGCAGGCTGGAAAATATTCCACTCCAACCGGACGAGGCCGGCAAAATGACCGTCAAAGAGTTGGCGGCTGTCGTTTACAACAATGATACGGCTCCTGCCCATAACAAACGGGAGAAAGAGCTATTAGAACATTTTGAATATGCAAAAAAGGAACGCCATAAAACAGGTGTCACTAAGCAGATATTATGGATGGAATATTTAGACCTCTATCCGGATGGGTACCAATACAGCCAGTATTGCAACCTTTTTGGAAAGTTTCTTAAAAACACAGATTGTGCCTTCCATTGGGAATATAAGCCGGGAGAATTTGTCCAGATAGATTTTGCAGGCAAGAAGCTATCTTATGTAAACAAGCAAACCGGCCAGGTAATACCATGCCAGATATTTATTGCAGTACTTCCCTATAGCGGCCTCATCTTTTGTTATGCGGTACATTCCCAAAAAACCGATGATTTTGTTATCTGCATTAATGCAATGATAAAGTACATTGGAGGACTGGCCCGGACTATTCTCTGTGATAATTTAAAAACAGCAGTAACCAAATCAGACCGTTATGAGCCTGTTTTTACAGATATTTGTCACCAGCTTTCTGATCATTACAGTACCACCTTCAGCGCCACGCGGCCCGTTCATCCCACCGATTAT
>DATCFI010000167.1:0-37382 GCA_036509585.1 Hanamia sp.
AGCTGAGATTGACTAACATATTTAAACTTTGATGCACGGCTTTTTAATGCTTTTGCCATATTTGCTTGCACTTGATTCAATCAAATTTCAACAAAATCCACGACAGTACGGAATTTGATAATAATCAGCAGACCCTATTTAATAAAAGGCTCATGCGATTGCTTTTGTTAAAGGTGATCAATTTTTTCCAAACCTGTTTTATTTTGAAGTAGTAAAAACTGCCGATCATTCGTATAAAATTCTTTCCTTTGCCTTCAATGTCATTATTCATTACTTCTCTTAACTCAGGCAGCAACGGCAATTGTTATTATGTAGGAAATGAAACCGAAGCCATTTTGGTTGATGCCGGTATTTCGTGTCGGGAAATAGAAAAGAGAATGAACCGTCTAAATTTAAAAATAGAAAAAGTAAAAGCCGTCTTTGTTTCGCACGAGCATTCTGATCATATTAAAGGATTGCCGGTTTTAATTAAGAAATATCAATTGCCGGTTTACATTACTTCTGCAACCATGCGGTATGGACAGTTAGATTTTGAGTCGCACCTTGTAAAAAGTTTCATTGCGCATGAACCGGTTTGTATCGGCGGATTATCTGTTACAGCATTTCCAAAATTTCACGATGCCAGCGATCCGTATAGTTTTGTGGTCTCCTCCAATAAAATTTGTGTGGGTGTTTTTACCGATATCGGAAGGCCTTGTCAGCATTTGATCACTTATTTTAAACAATGTCACGCTGCTTTCCTGGAAGCAAATTATGATGAAGAAATGCTTGACAAAGGTAGCTATCCCATCTATCTTAAAAACCGTATTCGTGGTGGGAATGGGCATTTAAGTAATCAACAGGCACTTGCGTTTTTTCTTAAAAATCGGCCGAAATTTTTGACTCACTTGTTATTAGCCCATCTTTCAAAAAATAATAATAACCCTGAGCTTGTCTATAATTTATTTAATGCTCATGCAAATAATGTGAAAGTAACCGTGGCGTCACGACACGAGGAAACGCAAGTCTTTCGTATCCACACAAACGATCCTTCAGATCAGCCTTTTCCAACTCGCCAGGTAAAAAAACCGCAACCGGTGCAATTGTCTTTCTCTTTTGTTTAAGAAATTTTATTGGCACAATATTTACGGGTCTTCATTTAAAAGTATAGCTATGGCAGAAAAAAATGAAATGCACAAAAGCCCAAAGGCAGAGAGCAAAAATCCTCAAGACGACAAAACGAATGCAAAAGCAGCCTTTGAGCAAGCCGAAGAAGATATAGAAAATGATCCCGAAACAAAATTAAATGAAGATGAAGATCTTGATGAAGGCGAGCTGGCAAGAAAAGAAGGACATCCATAAAAAAGATCATTTATATTTCTTTGGAAACCCCGTTCAAACGGTTGCTACAAAATGATTTAATTTTATAGGCAATGCGATTGCGCTGCACCTATTTCTAAATCTTTAATTTTTTTATACCGCGCGACAATTCTCAAAATAATAAAATCAAAAACTATGAGTACCAATGATGCAAGAGGAATTAATAAAAACATAAAAGAAGAAGCTGCGAACTTTACAGTGAATGGCAAAAACTACCTGGGTTATTTCTATTACGATGAAAGGCTCACAGAAAAGCGCCCGGGAATAATTGTAGTTCCGGAATGGTGGGGATTAAATGATTACCCAAAAACTCGTGCGAGACAACTGGCAGCACTTGGCTACGTCGCGTTAGCGATAGACATGTACGGCGATGGTAAACTGGGCACAAATCCTCAGGAAGCTCAAACCCTTGCTACGCCATTTTATAAAGACCCTTCTTTGGCAAAAGCTCATATTGACGCTGCCATTGATAAGATAAAATCGTTTCCCCAAACAGACACAACTAAAATAGCTGCAATCGGGTATTGCTTTGGGGGCTTCGTGGCTTTGAACGCGGCAAAGTTGGGCTCAAGATTGAAGGGAGTAGTTTCTTTTCACGGAGGTCTCGGTGGGCCGGCGACTGATAAAAATGTATTGAAAGCGAAAATGTTGATTTGCCATGGCGGAGAAGATGTATTTGAAAATCCCCACGTAGCAGAATTTAAAAAACAAATGGATTCGGTAGATGCCGATTATCAATTCATAATTTATCCCGGAGCTACTCATGCTTTTACTAACCCCGGAGCTACTGAAAATGGAAAAAAATTCAACATGCCGATTAAATACAACGCTGAAGCAGACGCCGCTTCCTGGAATGACATGAAAGAGTTTTTTAAAGAACTATTCTGAATAGAATCATTCAATAAAAGTTTGTTTACTGTAAAAGATCTTGTCGAAAAAAAATGAAGTCCCTGGAAAGTCAAGCGAGGGCAGGGCAAACTTAGTGGTTAAAATTTCATAAAAGGAAATATCACTTTTCTCTTCGTTTACTGAAAATTCTATTTCCGATTAAGTGTTGAAGAGATAGTAGGTAGTTATTGATAAAAGTTTGTACAGGCGCGATTTCTATAATATGGTCTCCAGTTCTTTTAAATGATGAATCGTATATGTGGGATCTTCATTACTTGTTGCGTTGACATGATTTACGAACACGGAATCCATGCCTGCGTTTTTTGCTCCCAATATATCAGCATTCAGGTTATCGCCGATCATGATACTCTTGTTCATTTTCCCATTTGCCTTGGTAACGGCATATTCAAAAATTTCTTTCTTGGGTTTCATCGAATTGGAAGCTTCAGAAGTAACGATGGTTTTAAAATACTTTGTGAGGCCGGCGCTTTCTAATTTTAATCTTTGCGTTTTTTCGAATCCGTTTGTGATCAGATGAACTGCATATTTTTTTTCAGCCAGGTAGTTCAGGATTTCGTAGGTATATTCAAACACACGCTTTTTTTGGGGAAGTACAACTAAAAAATATTCACTCATTTCTTTAGCCAATTTTTCATCCGCAATTTGAAAATCGAGCAAAGTGCGCCACATCCTTCTCCATTTCAATTCTTCCGCTGAAATGTATCCTTTTTCAAAACGACTCCATAAAGTGGCGTTGTGGTTTATATAAATTGTATAAAATTGTTGAAAATCTCCGATGGCCTTTGATTGAAGATTGAAATAACCATATATTTCCTTGAGCGATTCTTTTGCGTTGGCATCAAAATCCCAAAGGGTATGGTCAAGATCAAAGAAAATATCTTGGTACTTCAAAATGTTATGTTTAACTATGTCAGGTTTAGATTTTAGATTTGATGTCATCCTAACAAAAAAAACGTATTAATAATATGAATATTGTAATAACAGGAGGAAGCAAAGGTATAGGAAAAGCGATTGCCGTTAAATTTGCGTCCGAAAAAAATAACATTTTCCTATGTTCAAGAAATAAACCGGCACTTTCAGCCACTGCGGATGAACTTAATAAAAATGGGATTGGAATCGTAAAACCTTTTGCAGCGGACCTAACAGACAAAGAAGCGATTTTAAGATTTTCTGATTGGATCCTGAGCCAATGTGAATCGGTGGATGTTTTGGTCAATAATGCCGGTGACTTTATTCCAGGCAGTGTTCACAATGAAGAAGATGGAACATTGGAAAAGATGCTTAGCGTAAATTTATTAAGCGCTTATCATCTGACAAGGGCATTCCTACCTTCTATGATGCAAAAAAAATCCGGTCATATTTTCAACATGAGTTCGATAGCGGCTTTAAGCGCTTACAACAATGGTGGATCTTACAGCATCAGTAAATTCGCGCTCACAGGTTTTAGCAAAAACCTCAGAGAAGAAATGAAACCATTCGATATCAAAGTGACAACCATTTACCCAGGCGCAGTTTACACAGATTCATGGAAAGATTCCGGTGTGAAACCCGAACGCATCATGGAAGCGAATGATATAGCAGACATGGTTTATGCGGCTACACTTCTCTCGCCCCAGGCATGTGTGGAAGATATTGTAATTCGACCTTTAAAAGGTGACCTTCCTTAATTTTTTTTAACAACAGCTTATTCTATTAACCTTTTTTTAGATTCATTTACAAGTAAATTTGTAACTCATCTTTAGCTGAAGAAATGGTTACATTTTTACAATCTCGGTTTACTAATATTCTGTTTTTTTCCTTTTTTTCTACCGCTGTCTTAATGGCTCAATCCGCGTCCGCGCAGGCCAAGTTTTCTGTTGTGTGTCCTAACAAAACCATTGGTAAAGATGATGTACTGGAGATTCAGTTTAAGATGGAAAATGCCAATAATGTAGAAAGTATTGTTCCGCCGGATTTTAAGAATTTTAATATAGTAAGCGGGCCTAACCAGGAAAGTAGCTCGAGCAATATTAATGGTAAAGTGAGCCAGTATGTGTCCATTGGATTTTCATTACAACCAAAGAAACCCGGCAAATTCACGATAGGCCATGCAAAAGCCGTTGCAGATGGAAAAACCTATGAAAGCGCTCCGGTAACTGTGCAAGTTACCAACGCCTCTTCTGTATTACCAAAAAATAGCAATTCACCGGGTTCTAATTTATCGCCATTTGCAGGTTTCAGTTTTGATATGCCGACAGCTCCGATGGAGCATCAGTTTGATGATTATATTTTAAAACCAGGGGAAAATGTAGCAGCAAAGATTCAAAAAAATCTTTTTGTAAAATTAGACGTAAGCAAAACCAGTTGTTATGTTGGAGAACCTATTGTAGCATCCTTTAAACTTTATACGCGCCTTCATTCTGAAACCACCATCACTAATGCACCTTCATTTAATGGATTTTCTGTAAGTGATCTTGATGTGAATAACAACGCCCAAATTGAGAAATATAACGGACGCATGTACAATGTTTATACGTTAAGAAAAGTGGAGTTATATCCGTTACAATCAGAAAAAATTACACTTGATCCCGTGGTAGCTGACAATAAGGTTACTTTCATAAAATCAGACTATGCCAATTCGCAGGCAAATAATGGCTTTTTTGATATGTTACAAAATTTTGGTGATGCAGGTGTGCCAGCGAGTGGTTTAGATGTTCAAAATGTAACGTTAAAAACCGCACCGGTTACTATTGATGTAAAGCCTTTGCCATTGGACAACAAACCCAAAAACTTTAGAGGCGCCGTTGGCAATTTTAATATTTCGTCGTCGCTACAAAAAAATAGTTTCACTACTGACGACGCGGGAAATTTAACAATAGTATTAAGTGGCAAAGGCAATATACAATTAGTAAATGCGCCTACCATCGTTTGGCCCGCCGGTATTGACGCGTATGATGCGAGTGTAAAAGATAATGTGGATAAATCACAGGTACCCATGCAGGGAAGCAAAGTATTTTCATTTCCATTTACTGTATCCAAACCGGGAGATTATAAAATTGATTCAATTTCCTTTTCTTATTTTGATCCTGCATCTGCAACTTATAAAACAGTACTTACTCCGGCGCTGGAAGTGCACGTAAGCATGGGCTCCGGCCATCCAAAAAATTCATTTGTACAAAATGAAAATACGATGCCCGAAAACAACCACCTTATTTCAACAACAATAGAATGGCTAGCAGGTATGTTTTTATTATTGGGAATTATTATTTTGATCTTTGTCTCAATTATCAAAAAGAATAAAAATAAAGACGCCTTAGAAACTAAAATTAAATTAGACGATCTCAAAAACAAACAGGACGAAAAGGAAAAACAATTTGTAATTCCCGAAAATCCACTGCTCGCAGCGCACGAAATGCTCGTAGCTCAAAACAGTGCCGCATTTTTTTCTACCCTCCATAATTCAATAAAAAAATACCTGGCAACAAAACTTAACGTACCTGTAAATGAACTAAACAGGAAGCGCATAATCGAAGAACTGGATAGATGTAATGTCAGCCTTGGCACTACACTAATGCTCTCTTCCCTGTTAGATGAAATAGAAATCAATTTGTATGCCCCGCCTTCCAATATTCACCATCTGAATAATATATTTGAAAAAGCGTCCGAAGTGGTATCTCTTCTCGACAAGCAGGTGTGCATTTAGACTTTTCCTGAAAACTACATCGTGAATGGCTTTACCAAGGGATAAAAAAAGCCATACCCTGCAGAGCAAGAGATGAGGCTCTACAGCGCATGGCTAAAATTTACTATTGAAATGATTTTGTTACATTATTATTAATAAGAACGCGTTACAACTTCACAGCCAAGCCTACGCCTAAGACAGATTGAAATTGCAGGGCAGGAGAATCACCATTAGGGCCAAATTGCTTTATATCGTCATCCTAAATTAAATTGATATTCAGATTTACACTGAACACTTTCGAAATTGAAGCCTGAAACATATTGGTCATGTTTACATCCACATCCTGTGGATTGTGCTCATAGTTAGAAAAGAGATCGAGCCTTCCCTTATAAAGAATGGTTTTGGTTATTTTTTTCATATAATTTATACTCGCAAAGGCGCCTATTTCATTTCTCACTTTTTTCCCAGGAGTAACGCCGTATGCTCCATGTGCCGATAAGGTATCATTATTAACTATGGTCCATCTTGAGGTGATTGGAGAAACAAAGATTGACAGCCCTTCTACGGGTTTATAATCTAACCCCAGGCCAAGCAGAACATATCCGGGCGCAAGAAAATCGGACAAAAGAGTTTTCGACCCGTCCTTATCATAACTATATCCCTTTGCAAATTGGCTATGGAAATTCAACAGGCCGCTCAAACTTAAATTTTTTGTAAGGCCGTATCCACCTTTAGATAACAAATCTATTCTATCATCGTTTTTCCTGGTACCCACACTCGTGGTATTTATCACCCCATAATTCATTTCAAGCGTATTGTCCCAGCTATATCTTCCTTTTTTATAAAAACCATACAAGCCAAGATAGGTATTAAGAGAAAAGGAAAAATCATCACCACCAGCAGCCCAGTTACTCTGGCTTCCCTGGCCGATGTTCAAATTAAACAAGCCACCTGTGTTCCAAATTTTTGAACTGTCTATCTTTCCGGTCTTATCAATTGCCTTATTGGCATCTGATTGAAGACCCTTTACTGTCGCATCCTGCGCGTAAGAAACATGAAAAATAATAAGGAAAGAAATAATAACAAGGGGGGAAATAATCCCACGAAATAATTTTGTTTTCATGTGAAGGGTTTTTATAAGTTACGTAAAATTGCAAAATTAGCATAGTATCCACAAGAATCCATAAAATTTTTATCTGCATTTGAGCCGATTAAAAATTACGATTTTTTATTGAGGTGCCGATAAATGATTTACTTTGTGGTAACAGATTTATTAATCATTAAAAAAAATTAATCATGGAAGAGTTACTTCAAAAATTGCAAAATGTTCACGGTTTGTCCGCTGAGCAATCTCAAGGCATTTTAACTACCATAACGGGCTATATCAAAGAAAAATTTCCTATGGTAGCGGGCGCAGTAGATAATCTTTTCCAATCCGGTACTACTCCTTCAGCCGGCAGCACTCCTGCTGATGTGCAGGCAACAACAGCCAACCCATCAACGGCAAGCGGAGACATTCTCGACAAAATTTCTGATTTTATTCCCGGAGCTACAGGAGAAAAGATCGAAGAATTAGCTAAAGAAAAATTGGGTGGTTTTTTTGGAGGAAATAAAGCTGTCTGATAAATTCAATAAAAAATCGGAAAATATATCCCGGTTTTTTATTCTGTCCAATTATTGTAAACTTTCTCTTGCTATTACAATCTTTTGTATTTCGCTGGTGCCTTCGCCTATCGTACACAATTTGCTGTCCCTGTAAAACTTTTCAACAGGATAGTCTTTTGTATAACCATAACCTCCAAAGATTTGGACCGCGTCAGTCGAAACTTTTACAGCTACCTCGCTGGAATAATACTTGGCCATTGCAGCTTCTTTAGTTACATTTTCTCCCCGGATTTTCAGGTCGCAAGCTTGGTCTATCAATAATTCAGCGGCCATTATTTCGGTAGCCATATCCGCCAGTTTAAAAGATATCGCCTGGAAATCGGCAATAGGTTTTCCAAACTGGTGCCTTTCTTTGGCATATTTTAAAGCGGCTTCATAAGCACCTTTTGCGATTCCTAATCCCAATGCAGCAATCGAGATGCGTCCACCGTCAAGCACCTTCATTGACTGCTTAAAACCATCTCCTACTTCTCCCATTCTGGCAGAATCGGGCATTCTGCAATTGTCAAATATCATCTCTGCGGTTTCACTAGCGCGCATTCCCAACTTATTTTCTTTCTTTCCGCCTTTGAATCCTTTGGTGCCACGAGGCACTATAAATGAAGTGGCATTATCCCTGGTATGTGGCTTTCCTGTTCGGCAAATTACCACAGCTACATCCCCGGTTTTACCATGAGTAATCCAGTTTTTTGTTCCGTTTATAATCCATTCATCACCGTCTTTTTCAGCCGTGCATTGCATGTTACCGGCATCGCTTCCTGTGTTTGCTTCAGTAAGGCCCCACGCGCCAATGTATTCAGCAGTGGCCAGTTTGGGTAAAAATTCCATCTTCTGCTCTTCATTTCCGAAAGCAAGAATATGACCGGTACACAACGAATTGTGCGCGGCTACACTTAACCCGATGGAGCCGCATACTTTTGAGATTTCCTGTATTACTGCGCTATATTCATAATAGCTCATGCCACTACCCCCATATTTTTCGGGTACTAAAACGCCCATCAAACCCAGTTTACCCATTTCTTTAAAAATATGAACAGGAAACTCCTGGGTTTCATCCCAAATCATCATGTCAGGTTTGATAAATTGATCGGCAAAATCCTTTGCGGTTTGAGCTACCTGTTTGGTTATTTCACTCGTTTTAAAGTCCATGTGATATTATTAATTATTGCATGCCAGATGTAATTCTTCAAACGGGTCTTTAACGTACAAGATACCAATTTTCTTCTTCTTCTTTCGTTTGTGCGTGTTAAAAATACAGCTAATTTGTTTGTCTACATTAGCGCAATTTAAAAAACCGAAAGTGGTTATTCTACAGTAAGATAAGGAAAAGCTTTACTATAAAAATCATCGGTTACGGTCATAATCTTTTTTATCTCCTCCACGGAATTATAATTTCCATGCTGCTGGCGATACTGAAAAATAGCATTGGCAACATTATATTTTATATATGGGTGCAATTTCATTTCGTCTACAGAAGCAGAATTAATATTTATCTTTTTTATTGCTTTACTGTCGGCGACCAGGTAAGGTTTTATTTTTTGAAAAGTAGAATCAGGCAAAAAGTAGGTTTCACTTATTTGGTCAACAGAATAAAAACCGCCCAGTTTTTCCCTAAAGACGATAATTCGTTTGGCAAGCTTGCTGCCAATGCCAGGCAACGCAATTAATTCAGATGTGTCGGCGAGGTTGATATCTGTTTTTTGTTTCGCATAGTCTCTTGAATAGCTTTTCTTGTCAGTATATTCTTTTTGCTCATAACGTGGATATTCTTTTTTGGCTTCTTTTATAGAAATGTAAGGAATCAAACGTCCCGCGTCTTTTACACTCAAGCCATATATCTTTTTTATGTCTTCAGGTTTGGAAAACCTCCCTCCTTTAGCAATATATTTTTGAATCGTTTCGGCTGTGTGTGGCATTATACCAAGCCTTATCCAATCTTCAACGGAGGCCGTATTGGGGTCAAAGAAGAAAACTTCTGGTTTAATATCAGGCTTATTTGTCGACGGCGTATAATCATTGAAATATCCATCATCAATTTTATTTACGCTACTTTTTTTCGAAGAGGTATCGAGTTGCAATTGCGCAATTTCTTTTGCGAACTGAGAAGCATCCACTTTTTCTTTCTCAACAATAAAGGGGAAGAAAAACGGAAGAATGATCAAAAGTAAAATAACGGATACAACCGCGATAATTCCCAATCTTTCTTTGTAAAGCTGAAATAGTCTTTTAAAACCTGTTGCCACATAGCGGTTAGTTTTTGAAGTAAGTTACTATTTAGATTTTAAAGAAATGCAAGTTTGCAAAATAATTATTTGTATTTGAAGGAACGGAAAAATTGCCAAAGGCAATACCTCACTGCCTAGCAAACAAATAAATACCGAAGATTCCTATTTCCCTTTTTCGATAAACTTTACGATATCTTCCACTAAAATGTTATCTAAAGGCATGTCTTCGTCAGTATAAGTGATCTGCTCGTCTACACAATCTTTACCCGCATTTTTTAGCGTATGCGACATGAAAGTAATCATATCCAACGTGCTCTTTTTATTTGCTTTGTGCAGATTTTCAGCATCTTCAGTTTTAACCTGGATATCGCAGCCACCCTGTAAAATAAGTATTGGGCATTTTAGTTTTTCTATTTCTTTTTGAGGAGAATATTTCAGCCAGGAAATCATATACGGTTGGACGGATTTTCTAAAAAGTGGCGCAAGCACATCAGGAATATTATCAACTTCATTCCCCAGTTTTAACTGATTAAAAATACCTGGAATTTGTTGCTTTACTGAATCAGGTAACGGTTGATGCTGCATCTGTTCTTCTAAAATAATATCAATCGGGCGTCCGGCACCGGCGATAGAAATATAACCTTTCACTTTCTTTTTTTGGGATGCAAGCATGGCAATCAGCGAGCCTTCGCTATGGCCAATAAAATAAATATCTTTAAATCCAAGGGTATCATGCAGGTAATCAAAGATTTTTTCTGCGTCTTTCACATAATCATCAAACACAATATCTTTTTCTTTAAAATCAGGAGAAGCACTTTTTGAAACGCCTCGCTTATCATAGCGAAATGTTGCAATGTTTTGCGAATCAAGACTGTGAGCCAGCATTTTATATTCATTGGTCGGTGGTGCCATTGTACTGTTTCCATCCCGGTCAGTGGGCCCAGAACCAGCAACAATAATCGCGATTTTTTGTTGATTGTTTTTAGAAAGCAAGGTTCCGTAAAGTTTGCTTCCTGCTGCAGAGATAATCGAAATTTCTTTTTCTCCTGGATATACGAAAACAGCCTTTTTCGCATGGCTGTTTTCTGATTGTCTTGAAACATTAAGTGGAATCTTATTTCCTCCCTGTTCCCAAATTCCTGTTATCGAGTCAGCATTTGCAAAAGCGCCACTATAAGATCCGGCGATCATTTTTATACCAAGATGAATACTGTCCTCTTTTAATTCAATATCACTAAAAGGAAGGCCTATAGCATTCTGTTTTGGGCTGTCCCATTTGCCATCAATCTTTCCTGAATCGTCTTTTTTAAAATAAAAAATTATTGGAAGTTGGTTCCCATTTACGTCAATACTTCCTTTCCATTCGCCGGAAATATTTTGTGAAAATACAGGGGAGTTCATATAAATAAATAGAAAAGAAATTACTACATATTTCATTGTATAAAGCTATTTATTGCGATACAAACATCGTGCAATAAAATAACTTTAATTCGCAAAAACTTTTTTCAAAATATCGGTAACCCTGGCGGCAGGATTTTTTCGGATATTCAATTCTTCCTGGGCTACATAATAGAATACTCCATCAAGCGCTTTGCCGGTTACATAACTGTTGATATCTGTATCAACCGGGTCTTTTGAAAAGCGATTATAGGCAGTAAAAACCTGGTTCCAGTATTTAGCCGCATCGAACTTTTTCAGTGAGGTTTCTATCACGGGCATAAATGCATCCGTAAGTTGGGGTGTAGTTGTTTTCCTTAAATAGGCAGTAGCGGCGGTATCCGTGCCCTTAAGAATATTCAGCGCGTCTGTTACCGTCATTTGTTTAATAGCGGATAGAAAAATGGGTGCAGCAGATTTGGCAGCATCTTCGGCGGCGCGATTCATGCTGAGTTCTGCATCGTCCACCAGTTTGCCCATGCCAAACATCCGCATTTTATCTTCTATATCCCGCACTTGTTTTGGCAATAATATTTTTACAGCAGCGTCTTTAAAAAACCCATCAGCAGTGGAGAGTTTATCGCCACTTTTTTGTGCGCCAAGGGACAAGGCTTCTTTTAAGCCGGAAACAATTTCATCAGTAGATAATTTCCCTGATGAAGATTTTTTAGAAAACAAAGACTTGCCGCTTTTGAATAAATCATTGCCCATCTTCCCAAGAGAATCCACTTGAGCGGAAAGCGAATAAGAAAATAATATCAAAGCCGATAGAGTGAGTAATTTCTTCATAGGTACTTTTTAATGTTAGTATTTCAAATGTAGATAGAATTCAATGATGCCAAGCTATAAACGCAGAATCGAACCTTTTTTAACACAAATTTTTTAAGGTAAAGAGAACCATTTAATTTAAAATCCCTTGAACTAACGCTCACATTTTTACTTTATTTCATTAAAGGCTTTAAGGTATTTGTCAATATAAAGTTCTTTAGTTTTGAATTTATATTGCATAATGTATCGTGGATGTTCGAGCGCGATAATTTTTTTAAAGAACCGATGTTCCTCATTTACTTTTTTTAGAAACTTTTCATTCTTTCCTGTTCCAAAGCAAAAACACAAGTCAGTATTAATACCAAAATTAGTTTGTGTTTTTATATTTTCAATCATTGCGTCGTAAACCGCTTCGGTAAGTTCTTTGCTGTCGTAATAATTATAATTTACTTCTTTCCCTTTTTCATTGGTAGCTGTGAATCCCAGCGGAAAAATAGATTGGATATAAAAATCATTATAAAACTTTTTAGTTCCACCATAAGCGTTGATTACTTCATACACAAACGTTGCAGATGGCTCGTGCGTTGGCTTTCCGGAAAAAGACAATCCACATTCGTTCAATAACCTTTTGGTGTCTGTAAACGGAACACCGGTAACGCCGGCTCCGAATCTTCCGGGATTGATCCCCAAAATAATATGTCGCTGATGATGATCGTTATAAAATTTTTTATAAAATTGAGACGATATTTCTACGGCTTCCGGATTTTCTTTAAAGGGATTCATGACACTAATCCCCTTTGGCAAAGAACCGTTGAACGATACTTTTTTATTGAATGAAATTATTTTTTCTGCAAAAGTTTTCATGATATAAATACTCACAAACTCGCCATATCAATTACAAACCGGTACTTCACGTCGCCTTTTAGCATCCGTTCATAGGCTTCGTTAATTTCGCTAATCTTGATTACTTCCACATCGCTTACGATGTTATGCTCAGCGCAATAGTCAAGCATTTCCTGGGTTTCTGGAAGGCCCCCAATGAGTGATCCCGCCAGCGTTTTTCTTCCGGAAATTAAATTGAATGCAGGTACCTGAGCGGGTTTTGCCGGTGCGCCTACACAAACCATTACTCCATTTGTTCTCAACATTCCGAGGTACAAATTATAATCATGATCTGCGGATACCGTATCAAGGATAAAATCGAAATATTTGGTCACGCTTTTAAGTTGTTCTTTATCGCTTGTCAATATAAATTTATGTGCCCCCAGTTTTTTTGCATCGCTTTCTTTAGATGGAGAATGACTAAGCATGGTAACTTCCGCTCCCATAGAAGCCGCAAGTTTTACACCCATGTGGCCCAAGCCCCCCAACCCTACCACACCTACCTTATCACCTTTGCCTACTTTCCAGTGACGCAATGGTGAGTACGTGGTAATGCCCGCGCAAAGCAATGGTGCTATAGCTTCCAGTGGCTGCTTATCAGAAATGCGAAGCACAAAATCTTCATGCGCTAAAATTTGTTTACTGTATCCGCCCAAAGTAGTTCCGCTACCGTCCCGTTCCTTTCCATTGTAGGTGCCCACCATTCCTTTTTCACAGTATTGTTCCAATCCATCCTTACAATTATCACATTCCCTGCAGCAGCTATCTACCATGCAACCGATTCCTGCTAAATCGCCCACTTTAAATTTGGTGACCTTATCGCCCACTGCTGTTACGCGTCCTACTATTTCATGTCCCGGCACTACAGGGTAAATAGTACCTCCCCAATCGTTGCGAACCGTATGTAAATCGCTGTGGCAAACGCCACAGTATAAAATTTCTATCTGTACGTCAGTTGTTTTAGGCGTTCTCCTTTCTATTTCATAATTGTCTAACGGGCTTGTAGCAGACTGGGCTGCATAAGATTTCACTTTACTCATAACCATAAATTTCTAATCCCCAAATTTATGGCATTATTAATAAGGTCGCATTTAAACAAAACCTAAAATTAAATCTTATTCCTTAACAGGAGCTAAGGCTCGGTAAACAAGTCCTGCAAGTATTGCTCCTACAATAGGCGCCACCCAGAACATCCCGCTGTTGTCATTTATAAGGAGTCAAAAAAAATGTTTACAAATATGTTCTCTGATCTTAATATTTTCTGAAACATTAACCGCGCATCAAAGAAGGAGGAAACAAAAGGATCTTATTTTGCTAAACTCAAATAATTCCTATAATAACTGTTTTGCTCTTTTGCATACTGCGCCAGTTCATTTAATTTCTCCTGTAGCCCGCCGGTGTTCAATGTTAAGGTTGCTTCCGATTTATTCAAATCGCTCAAGTTTTGATTGGCGGAGACGATCTTTTTTAAAATATTATCGAACAAATGTTGTACTTCACTACTTTTTTTTACAGGCTGAAATTGATTATTTCTATAAATAATAAACTCATTTAGCATGTCGATGCCTGTATTATAATCTGCAATAGCGGAATTGTAAGCCGCCATATCCCTATCCTGGTAAATCAATTCAATCTCCAATTGCAGTTGTTTAAGCTTTGCGTCAATCTTGGAAGAAGGCCAATCAAAATTTGCAATCCTGTGAAGCGCTGATACATATCTTGATAAGGAATCTGAATTGAAATAGATGCCCAGAGAATCTTTATAATTAAAATAAGAATTTGGATTATTAGTTGGTTTACTGTGGCCATCAAATTCTTTGTAAGAAACGGGATCGTTTAAAAACTGGAACATTGGATCAAATGGAAGATGAGATAAAATAAAATCCTTGGGAGAGATCTGAAAATAATTTGCACCAGTTCCTATTAGATAGCTGTCGCCGTTCCAAAATCCTGCATCCCAGGTAGGATCATAAAACGCCCACTTATTATTCACTAACGCGGCACACCAAACGTGTCCTCCGCGATCGACTGAGCCATTTTGCTTAGTACATCCTTCTATATAAAATGAGGGTATTCCACTTTTTATACAAAGATCATTGAAGATAGCTGCAAAGTTTTCGCATACGCCCCTTCTACCTTTTAATGCATAGGTTACTCTTTGCTCCTGGTCTTCATCCAAAATAATTCTGTGAACATTATTTCGATCGTATTTTATATTGGAAGTCACCCAGGCATAAATGGCTCGTACTTTTTCCTCATCATTTTTAAAATGATTATCGATGTACGCCGCTATTTGGGTTGTGGTATTGGTTTGCGAATCGGGGATATTCAGCGCAATTCTTTCTATCATTCCATTTTGAGCCATCGACGGAAATCCGCATAAAATAAAAGCTATTAAAATAGATAGCCATCTCATTTCCTAAAGTTAGACTGCTATTTTTAATAAAAAAAGTGAATTTTTTAGAACTAAATTACTCTTGCGACACGACATTTTTCTCTCCTTCATCAGTATGAAAGTAATCGAACACAATAGTAGCTCTTGACT
This sequence comes from Hanamia sp., assembly GCA_036509585.1. Taxonomy (GTDB): domain Bacteria; phylum Bacteroidota; class Bacteroidia; order Chitinophagales; family Chitinophagaceae; genus Ginsengibacter. Next base: position 15,452 of record DATCFI010000167.1, read on the forward strand.
TGCCAATGCTTTCTTCAAGTATTTGAAAGGGAAGGTCTTTTATTTTCTTTACTGATCGGTATTTTTTTAAAAGCGACTCAGCAGTGCTTTTCCCGATTCCTTTTATGTGTTCCAATTCATTTACAAAAGTGCCACGACTGCGTTGGTTCCGATGAAAAGTAATTCCGAACCGATGCACCTCGTCTCTTATTCTTCTTATCAGTTTTAGGCTTTCGCTATTCCATGGCAACTTAATAGATTCCTGATCGCCAGGAAAAAATATTTCTTCTTCATTTTTCGCAAGCCCTACTACGGTTGTTTTTCCCATCATTCCTGTTTCTTTCAGTCCTTCAACTGCGGCATTTAACTGACCTTTGCCGCCATCAATAATTATTAACTCGGGCAATTGAGCGCCTTCGGTTAAAAGTCGTTTATACCTTCGGGAAACAATTTCCTTCATACTCGCAAAATCATTAATTCCGGCCACCGTTTTAATATTAAATCTGCGATATTCATTTTTATCAGGCAGTCCATTTTTAAAATAAACCATCGCAGCCACCGGAAAACTTCCCTGGAAATTTGAGTTGTCAAAACACTCAATATGATGTGGCAATGCGGGCAGATGAAGATCTTCTTGTAGTTGGATCAAAACTTCTTTCTTCTCGATTTCTGTTTTCCCTTCCAAGTGAAGCACTTTTTTCCGTTTCATTTCCTCCCTAAAATAATTGACATTCTTCTCTGAAAGATCCAGCAGTTTCTTTTTGTCGCCGCCGCGCGGTATCGTGAATATCAAATCTTCTCCAGCATACTCTATAGAGAAAGGAATGATAATCTCATTCGCTTCACTGTTGAATCTTTTTCTTAATTCGGTGATGGCAAGCGCTAATATTTCTGCATCAGTCTCGTCCAGTTTTGGCTCCAGTGTAATCGTATGAGTTTGAATAATGGCGCCATTCTGAACCATTAAATAATTTACATAGGCTGTCTCCTTCTCCCGGAGAATAGAAAATACATCAACGTTAGAAAAAGATTTGCTAACCACCACCGACCTGGACTGGTAATCTTCGAGACCTTCTAATTTTTTCTTTATCACGGCCGCTTTTTCAAACTGAAGGTGCGTTGAATAATATTTCATCTCTTCCCGATACCGTTGTATTACCGGCCCTAAATTTCCCTTTATCATTTGTCTTATTTGCTGGAGACCCTGTTCGTAATCTTCTTTGGATTGAAAACCTTCACACGGACCATTGCAATTTCCAAGGTGGAATTCAAGACATACTTTGAATTTTTTTTTCAAAATATTTTGTTCCGTAAGATTCAGTTTGCACGTGCGCAACGGAATGAACTCCTTGATAAAACTGAGCAACTCCCTTACTCTTCCAACAGAGGTAAAGGGGCCGAGGTATTCGGATCCATCGTTAATTTTATTTCGCGTTAAAAATATCCGGGGAAAAGGCTCATTCTTGATAACAATGTATGGGTACGTTTTGTCATCTTTCAGGTTGATATTGAATTTCGGTTGATATTGTTTTATCAGCGAATTTTCAAGAAGGAAAGCATCTTGTTCTGTGTCCACAATGGTAAATTCGATCTTGTGGATTTTTTTTACCAGTTCGTGGGTTTTGTATCCAGTAAAGGTTTTTGTAAAATAGGAGCTTACTCTTTTTCGGATGTTCTTTGCCTTACCAATATAAATCAGCTCATCGTGGTCGTCAAAATATTTATAAATTCCCGGTTGAATGGGAAGGGTTTTCATTATGTTTTGAAAAATCTCGCTGGTCATTATAAAAATTCTTTCAGATCACTATCAGGAATTTGAAATCAATCATCAAAATTCCAAATCATTTTTTCTTCTTTTATTTCTGGTTCCTTGCCGGGTGTTTGTGTTATCGTTCGGATGCTAAACCATTTATTGGAAAACCAGGTTAATTGTGTAATAATCTTCACATTTTGTTCTGTCTTTTCCTTCACCATATATATACGAGTAATCGTATTGGTTTGAGGACTCATATATACATCCCAATGTCTGAGATCCATTGAATCAGGTAGCTTAACCTTAGGATCGTGCGTAAAAGTATAGGCGTTGATTGTTTGATCGAGAAATGATTTTTCAGAAAAAAGCGACGTCATTGTAGCCGAATCAATTACAGGAGTTAGAAAAGGCGCGGCAGCGAGCCTTATATCTTTTAGCTTTAGCCAAACAGAATCAGTCTTGCCGTTCTCCGCAGTTATTTTCAAAGGTGTTGTTGCCATACTATCTATCTCCAACAACTGCCCTTTTAAAAAACTGGTTACAGGCAATATCGTAGGATTTTCAGCGGCGTTAGTATTCGAAGGAGGCACCGCTTCTGTGGTAGTGTTACATCCCGAAACAATGAGACACAAACAAAAGCTGAGCGGTAAAAGTAATTTCTGCATCAAGCAAAATTACGAATAAAAAAAAAGCCGCTGCAGGGTACGAGGCAACGGCTAAAGAAAAAAAATCTTATAAATAGTAATCTTCTGAATTGAGGGTGTTTAGTATTTTTTAGATATGCCAATTCTTATGCCGTAATTTATCAAATGTTCTTTTCCCGTGTATTCACTTTTATAAGTAGACAGCAACTGATAATATACATCAGGTCCGATATGCCATTTTATTTTGTTTGATCCAAACGATATAAAAGCTCCAAAATTTCCACCTAGATTCATTTTACGCATCAGTTCAGGATCCTGCACATAATTTCTTTTATCAGAAGAAATTATATAAGAATTGCTTTGTAAAACGACGGAAGGTTCAACCGCCGACGCAATATTGATCTGCATTTTTTGGTTACCCCAAACCTGGTATTCAATTCCTAACGGTATTGAAAATTGCAAGTTATAATTTGTTAGACCAATCTGACCGTAGCTTTGGCCATCTCCATAAAAAGTGATATAATTTTTCGAATATAAAGCACCAGTTGACATATTTTTTAAAGTCAATGTGGCAAAGGTGGGGTGAATTGGATTAGATACTATATTGTAATCAGAATAATTAAGATTAAACCCGGTAAGCAGCTTCCATTTTTCCGACAGGGCATAGGTCATTTTTGCACCGGTTTCAAAACCAAGTTTGGCATTATAGATCATTCCATTAGAAGTTGAACGTTGAAATACTACCAATGGTGAATAATTTATAGGAGAGGAAGTCAAATCACTTCCATCGAAACTGGCAGTGCTTATCGTAGGTGTAATGTAATAAATCCACTCTATTTTTTTACTCCACCTTCGATGAATTTTTTTAGAAAAAGTTTTTCCCGGTTGTTGGAGATGTGTGTTAATAGCCGAATATGAATTCAATTGCAATCGTGAAGAAGAAGGATTCTGATCTACTGAAGTAACCAACGCAACGATATTGTTAAAATTTTCAGACATCACCATGCTATTTTTGATAGTAATAGCATCATCTTCCTTTACAAATAAATTCAAGTTTTCAGGCAAAATACTAATACTGTTACTTTTGCTGGGTAAACTCTGAGCATCTGGATTAAGTTTCAACAAATCATCAGTTGCATGATCAGCCTTCTGAGCATTGTTTACTGCGTTAGATGGCAGACCTACATTTTCTGAATAGCGGTTAGTTTTATTAAGCGAAGACCAGCCCGATCCTGTTTTCGAATGATTTTGAACGTTTAATTTTTCATTCTCGGCTCTATTAATCGAAAGTTTTTCGCTGCTAGTACTTTGTTTGGGATCATTGTCTTTGAACGATTTTTGATTCAATCCAGAACTGGAATTGTTTTCTAAATCAAAATTGATGCTATTTGCGGGTTTACTATTGCCACTTTTACTCTCTGCAATTTTTACGGAACTTTCTTGTAAAGTCGATTTTTTTGAAGAATTGTTTAAGTATCCTATGGAGAGAAGCGTAAGGATAAAAACTATACCCATAGTCATCGAAGGCCATCTACTTCCCGGGTGAAGATTATTATAAATTCCATTCCATACACGCTTGGAAGGAGTTAATCTAAATTGATCTGCATGATCTTTTAAAGACTGCTCAAAATCCATCATATCGAATCTTCTGTCTATCATTCTATGGTTCAGTTAGTGGCCTTAAAGGCTATCTCAAAAAATATCCCTACTTTATAGCAACCATGCTTACGTTCTCTCTTGGCTTTTGCAATATTTTCTTCTTTATAAGTATGTCTTCCAGTAATCCCCTTGCCCTTGTGTACTGCGATCGGCTGGTACTTTCCTCAATTTCCAAAATTGAAGAAATTTCTTTGTGAGAATACCCTTCTATAGCGTAAAGATTCAGCACAGTTCGGTATCCAATGGGCAATAATCTAATACAATCAACCACTTGCTTTGCCTGAAGCATAGAGGGTATGTTGTTTTCATTGATCTTGATGTTCGATGCATACACCAAATCCACACTATCAGAAAACTTTTTGTTTTTCTTCAAGAGGTTGATACAGGTATGAACCACAATTTTTCTTATCCAACCTTCAAGAGAACCTGATCCCTTAAATTGCTGAATTTGAGCGTACACCTTTATAAATCCCTCCTGAAGCATGTCCTCAGCATCTTCCCTGCTATGTGCATACCGATAACACACCCCCAGCATTTTTGGGCTAAACCTTTTGTATAGCTCCTCCTGGGCAAATGAGAGGTTATCAAGACAACCTTGAAGTATCGACTCTTCCGTCATAGTTTGTTCTTGTTTAACCCTACTAAGATAAGACAATTATTATCGCGAAACGCTGCGTCACAATTTTTTCTTAAAATTAAATGTTTGCGAAATTACATTGTTATTGTTTCAAAAGCTCGTTTTGATTAAATTATTTTCCCTTTAAAGCGAGATCCACTACGGGTTTCAATACAAAAATTTCTATTCAGAATCAATCAAAACATCTCCTTTCATTTCTTCTGGTATTGGCAGTTTCATCATTGTGAGAATTGTAGGAGCAATGTCGCCCAATTTTCCGGACTTTATTTCCCCTTTCCATTCTTTATCAATTATAAAAAAGGGAACCAGGTTTTTAGTATGGGCTGTGTTTGGCGTTCCATCATCATTTACAATATAATCCGCATTCCCGTGATCCGCTGTTAAGAAAACAGTATAGTCATTTTCAAGAGCGGCCGTTACAATTTCTTTTACGCAGGCATCTACAGTTTCCACGGCCTTTACCACTGAATCCCAAACACCTGTGTGGCCTACCATATCTGCATTCGCATAATTCAGACAGATAAAATCTGCCGATTTATTTTTGATTTCAGGAAGCAACGCCTCCGTCATTTCCAATGCACTCATCTCCGGTTGCAAATCGTAGGTAGCCACTTTGGGCGAAGGAATCATAATCCTGTTTTCTCCTTCAAAAGTCTTTTCTCGTCCGCCGCTGAAGAAAAAGGTAACGTGAGGGTATTTCTCGGTTTCGGCAATGCGGATTTGCTTTTTATGATGCATCGTCAGCACCTCTCCAATCGTATTTACGAGATCGTCTTTTTGAAAAATAACATGAATATTTTTGAATTGATGATCGTAAAGCGTCATCGTCGTATAATGCAATTGGAGAGGCTTCGTGCCTTGCTCAGGAAACGCGGTTTGTGTCAGTGCTTCGGTAATTTCCCGGCACCTATCTGTCCTGAAATTAAAACAGATTACTGCATCTCCATCTTTGATTCCTGAATCCCGGGTAGCCGCATTAATGATCGGTTTTAAAAATTCATCGGTTACATCTTTTTGATATGATGACCTTACAGAAGCTAATACATCGTCAGATATTTCACCGGTTCTTTTTACCAAAGCATCATAGGCTACAGCTATCCTTTCCCATCTTTTATCCCGGTCCATAGCGTAATACCTGCCCGTAATTGTAGCAATCTTACCTGTGGTTTTATCCAGATGTTGTTTCAAATCTTCGAGGAAATGTATTCCGCTTTTTGGATCCGTATCGCGCCCATCCGTAAATGCGTGTATATACACATTTTCAAGATCGTGTTTCTTACAAATGCTTGCAAGCGCTTTTAAATGATTGATATGGGAATGAACACCTCCATCGCTTACAAGTCCAATCAGATGCAAGGGCTTTTTGTTTTCCTTTGCATAATTAATACTATTGAGAAGGTCGGGATTTTTCTCAAATTCGCCGCTTTCAACAGCCACGTTAATTCGCTCAAGTTCCTGGTAAACAACGCGTCCCGCGCCGAGATTCAAATGGCCTACTTCACTGTTGCCCATTTGCCCGTCGGGCAAACCAACCGCACGGCCGAAAGTAACTAATGTAGAATGAGGATATTTATCATAAAGTGAATTTACAAAAGGGGTTTTAGCGTTCTGGATGGCGTCGCTTTCTTTTTTCTTGCCAAGGCCCCAGCCATCCATGATAATTAAGATTACTTTATTTGATTTCATTTTTCAAAACTAATTGATTAAGTATTAAATATTTGCATTTTTTTGTTTAAATTTATTACTGGTTTCGTTCGAAAAAAATTGAAAAACCCCAAAACTGAGAATATGAAAAGATCAATATTTTACACTTTAGCACTTGTCTTATTTTCGTCATTCTTCTATATCTCGTTGGCAAATATTATTAACGCGATGAAATCGGGTAACGCGACTGAAGTAGCAAAATATTTTGACGAAACCGTAGAAGTCACTTTTTCTGACAAAAGCAATTCTTATTCTAAACAGAAGGCGGAGCAGGTATTACGGGATTTTTTTGCTAAAAACCCCGTGAGTAATTTTGATGTAATTCATCAAAGCAAAAACGGGGACTCTCAATATTGCATAGGAAATTTGGTTACTAAAAACGGCACTTTCCGGACTACCATATACATAAAACAATATGGCGACAAGCAATTAATTCAGGAATTGCGTTTTGGTCAATAATAAGAACCAGATACCAAAGCCATCAAGCACGTCCCCCAACATCTCTTTAACAGAATTTCAACATTACTCCTTTACACCACTACTATTTTTTGATTTTCTTTTAATTTTATCTTGTTATATTCCTTATGTTTCAGTCGCATTGTTCTGAGCCACGATTCGATCAACATTTTTCAAAATAACTTGTTTCTATGTCCAAATTCATTTGTCTATTTTCTTTACTTGTTTGCTGGCACGCCGCTTTTTCTCAGTTTAATGATTCTACACATCATCGCTTTTCTTTAGCATCTACAGGTATCATTAACCAAACCCAAGAACTTAGTTCTTTCGTTTCAAACAACATTATTTCTTATGAATTAAATCAAAAGAAAATAAATTTTAATACAGCAGCCAGCTGGGTATATGGAAAACAAGACAAGCAAGTGTCCAACAATGACTATTCCGCATTTGCCAACCTGGACTATTTAAAAGACATAAAGCGTCTTTATTATTGGGGGCTGTTTTTTTTCGACAAAAGCTATTCTTTAAAAGTAAATTATCGCTTTCAACTAGGAGCGGGTGTGGCCTATAATGTTTTAAACAAGCCCAATCTAAATCTATCGCTCAGCGATGGATTTGTTTATGAAAGCAGCGACCTTACCGATCCGGTAATTGGAAAAGATGTATACCAAACGGTGAGAAATTCTTTCCGGTTAAAATTCCATTGGGTTTATAAAGATATCCTCGTTTTTGACGCGGCAGAGTTTTATCAACCTTCACTTGCTTCATTCAATGATTATATTTTAAAATCGAACAATAGCCTTTCAATCAAACTAAACAAATGGCTTGCTATTAATGCATCTCTGGCTTATAATAAAATCAGCCGCACCGAGCGCGAAAATTTATTGATTACTTATGGATTAAAAGTTGAAAAATATTTTTAAAAGTTGACTCGAAATGAAACAAATGAGCCGGCCACAAAAAAAGAGCGGCTTAATAGTAAACCAATAAATATCAGAGATTCCTATTCTGATTAAAATTAAAAAACTATTACGCTTTTAAATTAAACATCTGTTGCGATGCCTTTTTGGCGGGAAACCACGAAGCACAAAAAGCGATAATTAGAGAAGTAAGCGCCACCAGGATAAAATCAGTAACTACCAACTTAACCGGGAAATAATCTATCAAAAAAGAATTTCCCACCAGTTTAATCATGTGGTACTTCATTTGTAAAAATGCAATAATCAATGCAAAAATGATTCCTGTTCCGGCACCTACCACCGCGAGCAAAACTCCTTCGCTCAAAAATATTTTTTTGATCAAAGAACTATCCGCTCCCAAAGATTGCAACACGCTGATGTCTTTTCTTTTTTCCAGCACCAGCATCGTAAGAGCGCCCACCATATTAAAGGCGGCAATGATCAGAATTAAAGTAAGCACCGCATAAATAAACCATTTCTCCAGGCGCATAGAATTGTAAAGACTCGCATTTTGCTCGTACTTGGTAAGTGTTTTAAACTGACTTCCTAATCTTTCTTGAAGCGTTTTTGCGAATTGTGCTGACTGATCAGGTTTTGACAACGAGATTTCCAACGCGCTATATTCACCAGACTGATAATTCATTTGTTGCTTCATAAAAGCCATATTGGTGATTACATATTTATTGTCAAAATCCTGCTGTATAGCAAAACTGCCGGCAGTAGTAGCGTTTCCTTCGCTCAATGCTGAAAGCGGATTCGGATTTACTGAATTTGTTTTTTTAGGAAGAAAAACCGTAACCGGAAATAGGTTTCTATCTGCCTGTATGCCAAGAGCGCTTTCGATTCCCGCGCCTAAAATCAGTTTTGGCTTATCAAGCGTACCAACGTTAAAAGTGCCGTGATACATTTTTTGCGGAACTCCTGAAACCTGGTAATAATCAGAATCAACTCCTTTTAATAAAACCACCGTTTGCTGGTCACCGCTTTGCAAAAGCGCTTTCTCTTCTACGTCCAGCGAGGTGCCAGACACATTCGGCATTTTATGAATTTCATTTAATTGCGACTGGGTCATCAAAAAAGTCTTTCCCTGGGCCGGAACTACTTTTACATCGGCGTAGAAATTGGAATACAGCGATTTCACCAGATCTTCAAAACCATTGAAAACACTCAACACTAAAACCTGGCATAAGGTGGAAAAAGCAATAACACCCGCAGTTACCCACGAAATGATATTAATGGCATTGGTGCTTTTTTTTGCTTTAAAATATCTCCAGGCGAATTTTAGATACAAGTTGAATAGGTAATTAGACTATTAGTTAATTTGTTTATGGGGTAATATGTTTATTTGTCATCTGAATTAGAAGTGTTTTCCTTTCCGTCGTGAGAGGGCAGTGGACTTTTCTTAATATCATCCAGTAATTTTTCTATTTTAAAAACATAATCCAATGTATCATCCTGATAAAAGGTAAGTTGAGGAATGCTGCGCAACTGGTGTCTCATCCTTTTTCCCAATTCACCACGTATTTCACTACCGAGACTTTTAAATTTTTCAAGTGCTACCTCGGCATCTTTCACCTGGAAAAAGCTCAGATAAACCCTGGCTTCGAAAAGATCGGGGGTTATCTTTACGGAAGAGATTGAAATCATGCCTCCTTCGTACATCGTAAGACCCATCTTTAAAAAGATGTCATTTAATTCTTTGGCAATCTCAATAGCAACCTGTTTTTGTCTTTTACCTTCTATCATTTTGTCAAAATTTATTAGTTCACAAATCCCCATTAACTATTCCGATACTAAACGGCGTGGAATGGTAAAATTAGTTACTTTATTAGTTACTTTGCTGTTATTGCAATTATAATACCCACTCAAATTAATAAATGAAGAGTTTACGAACCATTTTCAGGTATGTTTCCAAATACCCAAAACTGATCTTTACCTATTTCACATTCAATATTCTTTCCAATCTTTTTTCAGTAGTATCGCTCGGTTTATTAAGCCCTTTTTTATTACTTATTTTTAAACAGGGGAATACACTGGGAGATGTTGCCAAAACTTCGGGCTTCAATCCAATGAACCAGTTTAAGCTTTGGATGCTTCAAACAATACACGGCCCCGGTGGAGAAACAAGAGCGCTTGGCGTAATCTGTATTTTGATTGTAGTTTTTATTCTTTTAAAAAATCTTTTTTTATATCTCTCTATCTATATTCTTACGCCTATCCGCAACCTCATTGTAAATGATATGCGGACCGCGATGTATAAAAAAATTCTGGAGTTGCCCATTGGCTATTTTAACGATCAGAAAAAAGGCGATATCATGAGCAGGCTCACCAATGACCTAAGTGATATGGAAACGTCTTCGGTAAATCTCCTGGAATCGCTTTGCCGTGAACCGGTGACTATTATTCTTTTTCTGGGTGCCATGATTGTTCTAAGTCCTCAATTGACTTTATTCCTGCTCATCCTGTTGCCTATTGCAGGGTTTATTATCGGTAGGCTAAGTAGAACGCTAAAAAGACAAAGCAAGTTGCTACAGGAAAAACTGGGTGAAATACTTTCCACCATTGAAGAGACATTAAGCGGCATTCGCGTGATAAAAGCTTTTAATGCAGAAAAAGATCAGTTTAAGAAATTTGATGACCAGAATAATGATTTGCTCATCATAAAAAACAAAGCGATCAGGAGGCGCGATCTGGCTTCTCCGGTTACTGAAGTTATGGCTATATTGGCGGTTGTAGTTGTTCTTTGGTACGGTGGCCAACTCGTTCTCAAAAATTCGTTTTCATTAAATGCGGAAGATTTTCTTACGTATATTGTTATCTTTTCGCAGTTGATACAACCTCTGAAAAATTTATCATCTGCATCATACAATATTAAGAAAGGCGCCGCCAGTATCGAACGCATTGAGCATCTAATCAATGAAAATGTGTCCATAAAAGAAATCGCCAATCCGGTTACCTTAGAGTTTTTTAACGATTGCGTCGAATTTAAAAATGTTTCATTTTCTTATGAAGAAAAAACCATACTGGATAATATTAATCTGAAAATTGAAAAAGGGAAAACGGTTGCTTTGGTTGGTTCTTCCGGTGCCGGTAAAAGCACGTTAGTTGATTTGATACCGCGCTTTCACGACACGGTGCAAGGGGAGCTGTTGATTGACGGAATCAACATCAAAAACTATTCATTGAAATCTTTGCGAAATCAAATGGGAATTGTGACACAGGAGCCTATTTTATTTAATGATACAATTGCAAATAATATCGCGCTTGGGATGGATGACGCCGCTGAATCGAAAATTATTAACGCGGCTAAAATAGCGAACGCGCATGAATTCATTTTGCAAAAAGAAAATGGATATAATACGTCTATCGGAGATCGCGGGAACAAACTAAGTGGAGGCCAAAAACAACGATTAACAATAGCAAGAGCCGTTCTTAAAAACCCACCTATTTTATTATTGGACGAAGCCACTTCATCGCTGGATACGGAAAGTGAAAAGCTGGTACAGGATGCCATCAATAACCTGATGACCAACAGAACAAGTATTGTGATAGCGCACCGTTTAAGCACCATACGACATGCGGACGAAATCATCGTACTGGATAAAGGAAAAATCGTAGAGCGCGGTACGCATATGACTTTGATGGCGCTGGACGGTATTTACAGAAACCTGGTTTCTATGCAGGAGGTGAAGTAATTGAGAGAATTTTATTTGTAAGCAGTAAGGCAACAAATAACCGGACTTTCTATTTGATAAATTACAATACAAGAATTCGTAAGAAAATCACAATAGCACTTGCAGGAAAATAAAAATCTGCATTTTTTATCCGTTCACTGTTGGGGGATTAGAATTTTTTAAGATTCCTTTTCTTTCATCAAAGTCTTAATATCCTTTTCCATCCTGACAATTTCATCAGGTTTCAGTCCGTCGTAGATACCGCGAACTCTGCCGTACTTATCTACCAAAGAAAAGAACTGCGTATGAATAAAAGCTTCGGCGATATTGATGCTGTTGTTTTTCGCGTTGTCAAGAAGATAACTTTGGCGCGCCATTTTATAAAGTGAATCTTTATTTCCTGTTACAAAAAACCATTTGGCATTATTTGTTTGTTCACTGCCAACTATCTTTTCCTGATAAGCTTTCAGTAAAGGGACTGAATCCGTTTCCGGCATGGACGTATGAGAAAGGATAGCAAAGTCTTTATCATTTTTAAACATATCATAAACGCCTACCAAATTACCATTCATTTTGGGACATATCCCTTTACATGTGGTGAAAAAATAATTGGTTACATAAACCTTCCTATCAAAATTTTGCTGGGTAACGTCTTTCCCGTTCTGGTCAGTAAATGAAAAGTTTTGTACATAGCTCATTACCGGGAGCTTTACATCAAAATAACCTTTCGTGAAGGATAGCAAAAAATAAAACATCCCAATCAGCCCGGCGAAAAAAATAGAATAAAATATTAATTTCTTTTTCATGCGGTAAAGGTAATGATTCTGCGAAACCACCAAGCAGAACGAATTTTATCAATACATAAAAATGAATTTTATATATTTTATTCATTCAATATTACATCACGTTAATTTCTCCGAACACCCGTTTTTAGCTCAAAAAACCCCAATCACTTTTGTTACAGTTTTACTTTACCGGCTGTATCATAAACGAATAGCTGTAATCTTTATAATCCATTCTGTATTGCTTCAATGGCCATGTACCCCATGAAGTAATACCTCCTAAGCCCGTCTGTTGCAGGTCAATGTTTAAGATGGTCATATCCCTTTCCTTTAGTTCGCCCGAATGCCTGTTATGCTTTACCAATCCTTCATCCAGGTCTTCATCCAGGTAATGACGTGCTGCGATATTTAAAACTGTATCTCCGGAAATCCATAATCCTTTACCGTTCTCACTGGTTAATTTCACCCAGCGTACATCGGTTTTATTGCCAGTTTCCTGTGGCCTTACATAAGGATGAAACTGATCGTGAACATTCATTTTATACACACCAACGAAGGCTGCATCTTTGCGATCCCAATAATTTTCTGACGGTCCGCGACCATACCATTCCATTTGGTCGTATGCTTTAGGAAGCATCATCTGCATTCCAAATTTAAACATCATTGGCTCTTGCTTTGTACTATCTGCGATCAAAGATTCCTTTACTTTTATCGCACCTTCTCCATTTAATTCATAATTAATATCGAGGTAAGCATACACATCAGGCAGCGAATAATGCATATTCACTTTGATGTTTTTGCTATTTGAAGAATCTATTTCGAAACCGAGCAACACATAATTATGGCTGGCACGTTTCCAGTTTATTAGCTTTTCCTGAAGACCTGCGCCAAAATCATTATCTGTAGGAGGACGCCAGAAATTAGGCTTCAAATCATACCCCTCCTTTAAAAAATTATTTCCATCCACGATATATTGATGCAATAGTCCATCATGCCTGCTGAAAACAAATTGGACATTGCTGTTAATGATATTAATAACGCTATCGGAAACCGTTACACGCAACTGATCCGACTCGGGCAAAGTTGTCTTGTTATCTAAATGGCTATAAAGCATTAATTGATCCTTCGCTATTTCCCAATCAGCAGGCAGCATGCCTTCTTCTTTTTTATTTTTATAATAAACATTCAGAAAAATTTCTTTGTAACCCATGCGCGGCAATTTGTATTTCAAATCAACCAAAGCCGTATCATGAGGCGCCACATTCAGCGATTCGTATTTTCCTTTCTGAATAATTTTTCCATCGCCAACCAACTCCCAATCCATATACACATCGTCCAAGTTTCTGAAAAAATTATCGTTATAAACTTTTATTTTCCCAACCATTATATCCGCGGGAAAAGTAAATATGTTTTGATATATTTTTTTTACTTCCAGCATTTGTGGGTTTAACGAGCGATCGGGCAAGACAAGTCCGTTGCAGTTAAAATTATCATCACTCGGCATATCAACACCATAATCGCCACCATAGGCCCAAATCGTATCGCCCTTATCGGTAATTTTTTGAAAACCCTGATCCACAAAATCCCAGATATATCCGCCCTGCATGCGTGGATAATATTTACGAATAGTATCCCAATAATCATTAAAATTTCCGTCGGTATTGCCCATCGCGTGTGCATATTCCACTAATATAAATGGCTTGTGATTGCTACCGCTATCATACTTAACGTGACGAACCATATCATCAGGTGAAGGATACATAGGGCAGTAAATATCAGAAAAACGAGTTCCGCTGGCAGGTTCATATTCTACCGGACGCGAAGGATCACGATGCTTTATCCAGTCATAACACTTTTCAAAATTGATTCCCATTCCTGCTTCATTTCCCATTGACCAAATGATTACGCATGCGTGGTTTTTATCGCGCTCAACTGCCCTTGAATCTCTTTGAAAATGTTGAAGAAACCAATCCGGTTTCCTGGATAAAGAACTTTCCCCGAAGCCCATACCATGTGATTCAAGATTGGCTTCGTCCACTACATACAATCCATATTTATCACACAACTGATACCAGTAAGGGTCGTTCGGATAATGGGAAGTTCGTACCGCGTTAATATTATTCTCCTTCATAATCCTTACATCCTGCTCCATTCGTTCCTTACTGATCACCTGGCCTGTGATGGGATCCATCTCATGTCGGTTCACTCCTTTTATCAAAATAGCTTTCCCATTTACGTGCAATACACCGTCTATTATTTCCACTTTCCTGAAACCGGTTGTTTGTGGAATCACTTCTATTACTTTTCCGTGGTTATCGTATAATGTGGTAAGTATCGTATAAAGGTTCGGCGTTTCTGCACTCCACTTTTTAGGATTATTAACGGTCGCAATAATGTTTTTAAACTTTGTAGAATCCTTCAATGACACAGATTTTTTATAAACTGATTTTCCCGATGCATCTAATAACTCAAAAGAAGCTTTATAATCGTTAAGTTTAGAATCGTTATTATTTAAAAAATCAAGGCTGATCTTTAATTGACCCTTTTTGTAGTCATCTGTCAACCCAGGAATAATTTCTACGTCTCTTATGTGAATAGGATTTCGCGCATACATGTAAACATCTCGATTAACGCCAGCTAAACGCCACATGTCCTGATCTTCGATATAAGTGCCGTCGCTCCAGCGATAAACCTGGAATGCGATTAAATTTTTTTGTCCCGGTTTCACATATTTAGTTATATTAAACTCAGCGGGCAGTTTGCTGTCTTCACTATAGCCGACCCATTGGCCATTCACCCACAAATAAAAGCAGGAACGTACTGCACCGAATTGAATATAAATATCCTTGCCATCCCAATTTTTGTCAATGGTTATTTCTCTTCGATAGGAACCCACCGGATTGTATTGATGAGGAACATGAGGTGGATTTGGTTTCATTAAATATCCAAAATCATATTTTACATTGGTATAAATAGGAATGCCATATCCATTCACTTCCCAGGTGCCCGGTACTTTAAAATTATCCCAATGGCTGTCGTTGTAATCTGTTTTCCAAAAACCTAATGGCTTATTGTCAGGTTTATCAACCCATTTGAATTTCCATGTTCCATTAAGCGATTGAAAATCTTTCGATTGCTGTTTGTCATCTTTTAACGCCAATTCTTTATTTGAATATGCGAAATACGTAGCGTGCATTGGCTCGCGATTGTATTCATTTTTTAATTCATCTTCCCAAAAGGAAGGCGGTTCCTGTGCTACAATTTTGGTCACCGATAAAATAAGTGTGGCACAAACAAATAATTTTTTGATCAGGATCATGTTACAAGATTTTTTTTATTGGGAAAGTCACAAGATAATAAAAGTTAAAACCCGTTGTTGAATAATTTGAATATGCAAATCACGCCTATACAAAATTAAAATCCTTTTCTTCACGGCTTTTGCCTTAACATAATAGTGATTTGATTTCGTTAATTTTGCATTCTAAAAAAATGATATGCAACAAGAAAAATTTGATTTTGGAATGATTGGCCTTGGTACAATGGGAAGTAATCTTTTATTGAATATGGCTGATCATGGTTTTTCTGTAATTGGATTCGACACCAATCCCGATAAAACAAAAGGCCTTGAAGCTTCTGCTAAAAAGGACACTTCCATAAAAGGAGAGGTAAAAGGAGTGAATACTTTATCAGAGATGATTTCATTTTTAAAAACTCCGCGTAAATTAATGATGCTTGTTCCCGCAGGAAAACCTGTTGATAGTGTAATCGGCGATTTGAAACCATTGCTGGGGAAAGGCGATATTATAATCGACGGAGGAAATTCTCATTATACAGATACGCTTAAAAGAATTAATGAATTAAAAGACATCGGCTTCCATTTTATGGGAATTGGAATTTCCGGTGGTGAAGAAGGCGCGCGTAAGGGTCCAAGCATTATGCCAGGTGGTGATGAAGAAGCTTATAAAGAAGTAGAGCCCATCTTAAAAGCGGTTTCTGCAAAAGTGAATGGTGAACCCTGTGTAGGTTATCTTGGTCACGATGCCGCCGGGCATTATGTGAAGATGGTGCATAACGGTATTGAATACGCGATAATGCAACTGATCAGTGAATGTTATGATTTAATGCATCATGGATTGGGTCTTTCCAACAAAGAACTTCATGACGTTTTTAAAGACTGGGACAATGGAGATTTGAAATCCTTTTTGCTTGAAATTACAGCAACTATTTTTGATAAAAAGGACGATAAAACCGGGAATGACCTGGTGGATATGGTTCTGGATAAGGCAGGCGCTAAAGGCACTGGCAAGTGGACTTCACAATCTGGGCTCGATTTACCAATGCCAATACCTACGATAGATTCAGCGGTTATGATGCGTAATCTTTCTTCATTAATTGATGAAAGGAAAGCGGCCGCGTCTGTTTACAAAACATCACCACAAAAAATTGAATCCGATAAAAAAGAATTCGTGGCCCAATTGCGTGACGCATTTTATTTTGCTTCGCTAATCAGTTATGCCCAGGGCCTGTCGATGCTTACCACCGCATCAGACGAATTAAAAATGCATATTCCATTACCTGAGGTAGTAAGCGTTTGGCGTGGTGGTTGTATTATTCGTTCAGCTATGTTGGATATGTTTAAAAAAGCCTACCAGGATTCAACATTAAAGAATTTATTACTTGATAAGGATATTGCCGGAATTTTGCAAAGCAAGGAAGTGTCTCTGCAAAAAATTGTTTCCGCAGCCGCATTGAATAATTATCCTGCAGCAGGCCTAATGGCTTCTCTAAATTATTTTAATGCCTATCGCAGAAAAACATTGCCGACGAATTTAGTACAGGCACAGCGCGATTTTTTTGGAGCACATACTTATCAAAGAACAGACGAAGAAGGAATATTTCATACAGAATGGGAGTGAAGAAAAAGTAATGAGCGATAAGGAATGATCATAGTAAACAAACAATTAGAAGAGAAAGCTATTTTTATTTCGGAACTGGCAACCCAAACTCTTTCGGATTCATTTAGGAAGAATGAGTCGAAATGAAAATCCTGATAATTTCTTCTTTTACTGAATTTTACAAAATCAGGCATTAAAAAAAACAATTAAAACTAAACCAATCAAAATGTTAGATTATAAAAAATTACCACCAACGGTTATTTTCATCTTCGGCGGTAGCGGGGACCTGAATTATCGTAAACTAAATCCCGCTTTATACAATCTTTTTCTTGATAATGCTATGCCCGATCATTTCAGCATTATTGGCATCGGCCGCTCTCCCTATTCCGATATCGATTATAAAAAGCGTTTGAAAGAAGGCATTGATAATTTTTCGCGGATAAAGGACACAAATGGGAAATGGGATGAATTCTCAAAGCATTTGAATTACCTTCAAATGGACGCCAATGATCCGAAGGGATACGCAAAAATGGAAGAGATAGCGAAGAAGAAAGAAGCGGAAGCAGGCGTTCATCCGACAGTAGTTTTTTATATGGCAGTAGCGCCCCAGTTGGTGCCTGAAATTGTAAAACATATTGGTAAAATGAAGCTTTGCAAGGATACCAAATGCGCCCGCATTGTTGTTGAAAAGCCGTTTGGTCATGACCTGAAAAGTGCTGTGGAGATGAACCAGATGCTGGGTAAATATTTTGACGAAGAACAGATATATCGTATCGACCACTATCTTGGGAAAGAAACCGTACAAAACATTCTCGCCATGCGTTTTGCGAACGCGATGTTTGAGCCTTTATGGAACCGCAATTATATAGACCATGTTCAGATCACTGCTGCAGAAACAGTAGGCGTGGAAGGCCGTGGCGGTTATTATGAATCCTCCGGCGCGTTAAGAGATATGATACAAAATCATATTTTACAACTGCTTTGCATGATCGCGATGGAAGCACCTGTTTCATTCGATGCCAATGAGATCAGAAATAAGAAAGTGGACGTGTTAAATGCCATACGAAGAATACCGAAGGACGAAGTGCAGGATTATGCAGCACGCGGACAGTATGGCGGCGGGTGGATGCAGGGGGAAAAAGTGCCTGGGTATAAAGAAGAAAAAGGAACCGATCCCAACTCAAATACGGAAACCTTCGCGGCAGTAAAACTTTTCATTGACAACTGGCGATGGGAAGGCGTGCCGTTCTATGTTAGGACAGGAAAACGTCTACACGAAAAATCTACGGAATTAACGATTCAATTCAAACCAGCCCCTGATTTCGCGTTCCCGAAAGAAGCTACAGAAACATGGCGGCCAAATCGTATGTCGATAGGCATATCGCCCGAAATGGACATTTGTCTCACTTTCCAGGCAAAAAGACCTGGACAGGCGATGGTCCTCAACCCTGTGGATATGGTATTCAGTTATGAAGATGCTTATCAGGGCGAAGAGCCTGAGGCCTATGAAACGCTTTTGTATGATGTGATGGACGGCGACGCAACGCTGTTTATGCGTGCCGACCAGGTAGAGGCAGCCTGGGAAGTAGTAATGCCAATCCTGGAAGTTTGGGGTGCGCGCAAACCTTTGAATTTCCCGAACTATTCGCCAAACTCCTGGGGACCGGAAGATGCAGAGGCGCTTATAGCGAGAGATGGGCACAACTGGATTTCAATGCCTGCAAAAGCCAAATCTTCCGGAAAGGATTCAGCGAAAGATTCCGGAAAAGAAAATGAAAAACCAAAAAGTAAGAAACCTGAAAAAAAGGCCTGATATGAAGCTACACATTTTTGATAATAAGGAAATCTTGAGCGAAAATCTTGCTCAATGGATTTGCGATCTAATTACAGAAACATTAAAGACCCAGGAATTTTTTTCACTGGTCCTTTCCGGAGGCGAAACCCCTAAATTACTTTATCAAAAATTAGCTTCTGAGAAATACAAAAGCCAGGTAAACTGGAATCGCATCAATATTTTTTGGGGCGATGAAAGAGTGGTGCCTTATGATGACGATCGCAATAATGCCAGGATGGCTTTTGATATTCTATTAGATCACGTAGATATTCCTGTCAGCCAGATTCATAAAATGCGCACGGATATTGAAACTAATTTTTCTGTAGAAGAATACGGGAAGATTTTACATGCTGCTTTTGATAACACTCCGTACAGCTTTGACTTGGTAATACTTGGGATGGGGGATGACGGACATACACTCTCCCTTTTCCCAAACTCACCCATTATCGATGAAAATGTTCATTGGGTAAATTCTGTGTATAACGAAAAACAGAAAATGTTCCGAATCACTTTAATGCCTTTGATTGTAAACAAATCGGCCAATATCGTTTTTATGGTTGATGGATCTAAAAAAGCAACCGTGCTTCAACATGTATTAGAAGGAGACTACA
This sequence comes from Hanamia sp., assembly GCA_036509585.1. GTDB lineage: Bacteria > Bacteroidota > Bacteroidia > Chitinophagales > Chitinophagaceae > Ginsengibacter. The sequence goes on from DATCFI010000167.1 coordinate 35,039, forward strand.
CACCTGAAAAATTACCTTCACAACTTATTAAACCGATAACCGGCCAATTGCATTGGTTTTTGGACGAAGAGGCTGCTAAAGAGCTGAAAAACCACTAATCATCTCAGATGTGTGAGTTTGTAAAAACAAAAAGCCTTTGAATTTTCAGATTCAAAGGCTTTTTGTTTAAGCTGTAGGGGAAGGGTTCGAACCTTCACGAGGCAGTTAGCGGTAGCACAAAGTTCAGTGGTCGACCCTGGTCATTCTAATATTGCTACTAAAACGGCTCTATGCTATGTTTATACTGTGATCCTCACCCCCGAGACAAGAGGGCATGTCTGCCAAAAATTTCATCACCCCACAATTTTTAAGAACTAATATGATGCAAATCTAAGAAGAATGGGCTTAATAGAAAAGGAAATTAACAAAAAAACAATAAAATTAGATATTATTCAAATAAATTAGTAATATTGTAAACACTATCTAATATTAATCCTTTATGACCACCAAGTTAAACATCGACAAACTCGATCTGAGTATCATCCAGGCAATGCTTGATAATGCTGAGACGCCTTATGCTGAATTGGGTAAAAAACTCTTTGTCAGCGGTGGTACTATTCATGTCAGAATAAAAAAATTAGAAGAACTGGGTATTATCAAAGGCAAAAAACTAAAAGTAAACCTTAAACGGCTTGGATATGACATCACAGCCTTTGTAGGTATTTTTCTTGAAAAGAGTTCCCTTTATGATGAAGTTGCCAAAGAATTAGAAAAGATTCCCGAAATAATCAGGCTTAATTATACTACTGGTAATTATAGTATGTACATTGAAATCGTTTGCAAAGATATTAATCAGCTGCGACTCGTGCTGCATGATGGCTTGCAGAAAATAAAAGGAATCGAACGTACTGAAACGCTGATCTCACTGCAAGAAAGTTTTAACAGGAGTGTGAAGGTAAGCGATAACGAAGATTGATTACGCACTTCGACAACAAAGCAGTAAATCAACAAAAAAAACGGATTTTTAATTTTTTAATAAAATGAATCTTATTCTTGCAATGCATTTTTATAAACCTCCAATGCCCGCTTTCTTGCAAACGAATGTTCGACAATTTCAGGCAGATCACCTGGCTTAAAATCTTTGATCCATCTCTTTACATACACCAGTTTTGGATCAAATTTTTTTAATTGTTCGTATGGGTTAAAAATTCTGAAATAGGGAGCAGCATCACAGCCGGTGCCCGCCGCCCACTGCCAGTTGCCATTGTTTGAAGAAAGCTCATAATCCAATAATTTTTCGGCGAAATAAGCTTCACCCCAGCGCCAGTCTATCAACAAATGCTTACAAAGGAAACTAGCAACCACCATGCGTACACGATTATGCATCCAACCGGTTTCGTTTAATTGTCTCATGCCGGCATCAACAAGTGGATATCCTGTTTCACCTTTACACCAACATTCAAATTCCTTTTCATTATTTCTCCATTTGATATCATCGTATTTTCTTTTAAAATTATGATTGACCACATAGGGAAAATGATACAATATCATCATAAAGAATTCGCGCCATATCAATTCATTAGGCCATTGCTCATTCAGCCGGTTAGCAATTTGTGCTGTTTGCCTTACACTAACAGTCCCAAATCTCAAATGTACACCAAGATGTGTTGTTCCTTCTATGCCAGGTATATCCCGGGTTTCAGAATAATTCCGGATGAGTTCTTCACTTATTTTCGGTTTAGCAACGGTGCTATTGGTTTCTTGAAACCCTATTTTTTTCAGCGATGGAAAAGGCAACTGTTCTGTTTTCAAAAGATTCGACAATAGCTTTTCAGAAGAGTAGGAATCAGTGTCACATTCCAGGTATTTCTGTTTCCAAATTTTCGAATAAGGTGTAAAAATCGTGTAGGGAGATTCATCTGGTTTCATCACTTCTGATTTCTCAAAAATTACCTGGTCTTTAAAAGTGCGAAAATTAATTTGATGTTGCTTAGCGAATTCTTCTACCTGCTTATCCCGGTCTGTTGCATAAGGCTCATAATCGTGATTGGCGTATATTTCTTGTATTTGATAAACTTTATTGAGTTCTGAAAAAGCATCTAATGGCCGATCGTAAACGACCAGGATAGACGAGTTATATTTCCGAATCGCGTTATTAATATCATGAAGTTTTTCATGAATAAAAGCAACTCTTTGGTCGCTTTTATTATCGAGGTTTTCAAGTATATTTTTAGAATAAAGCAGATAGGTCGTGATGAATTGAATAGTATTTGTTTTAAGCTAATAATATTAGTATATTTGAGCTAAAATTATTAGCCATGTTTACAGGAATGAGTTTAATAGAATTTACAAAAAAGTTTCAGAG
>DATCFI010000168.1:0-2914 GCA_036509585.1 Hanamia sp.
TTTGGGATTTTAAAGGCCATAGAGAGAAGGAATTTTTTATTGGGTGGATTGTCAATGTGGAGCATTAAAAGCTTCTCACAGTATCTCCGGGCGCAATCCCAGCAAAGAAAAATCCTTTTGGTTCCTTCTTCGTTGGATGCAGACGGCATCTTCCAGGATACGTGTTTGGTTTGTAAATACCCGAGATAGCCCGTCTTGTTTTCAACATTGTCCACTGCTACATTTGCTTTTTTGATTTATAAACCCTTGTTAGCATGAAGCAATCCATTAAGCAGGTTCGCCGGACAGAAAAACAAATCAGATCGTTGTTACACCTCGGGCAAAAATACCATGGAACTGTAACTGAGTTTTGTGAAGCCCATAAAATACACAAAGCCACATTTTATAACTGGCGCAATAAATATAGTGGTCCACCACAAATAGAGCAAGCTTTTGTCCCTCTTCAAATCTCTGATCATTTGCAGGAGGCTTCCTTATTTGCAGAAATTGAACTCACATCAAAAGTTACCGTCAGGTTATTTCACAAAGTAGATGCCTGCTGGTTTAAAGCGCTGCTGTAAATGATGATCCATATCTCCGATAAATGCCGTTACCTGCTCTATAACGGTAATACAGACATGCGAAAAAGTTTTCATGGCCTTGCTGCTATTGTTAGATACAATATGGAATGCGATGTGCTCAATGGTGACGTTTATATTTTTATCAGCAAGCGCCGCAATGCAGTTAAGTTGCTGCGCTTTGAAGGCGATGGCTTTGCCATTTTTTATAAGCGGCTTGAAAAAGGAACCTTCGAAAGACCTGCTCACGACCAAAAAACGCATACGCTTTTACTCACCGACAATGATCTGATTTTCATCTTAAAAGGCATCTCTCTGAAAGGTATAAAATACCGTTTACGTTATCCACAAAAAAAGGTCATTTGTGAATAAGTAAACTTGCTGAAAATCAGTGCTGTCGGTAGCTTTGGTCATTATCAATTACATAGATGCCAGCTGTCGAAACTATAGATTTCAATTCCCTTCACCACCTCTATCAGGAAGCGCTAAAAGAAAAGGAAGCGCTGAAAACAGAGGTGATGAAACTACAGCTTCAACTGCACAAACTTACCCAAATGGTTTTCGGCAGCAAGAGTGAGCGCCTTGTGTTAAATCCTGCACAACTTACCCTTGACCTTCTAACCGAAGAAGCAGCCCCTGCCACCAACCTGGCCGACGTAAAGAAAATTGAATACGTAAAAACCGCTGCCCCTAAAAAAAGAGATCTTTCCGAACTGGGTGCCTACATGCAGTATTTAGATCATGTGTATGAAACCAGGGAACCGGATAACTTACCGGAAGGTGCCATAAAGATTGGCGAGGAACATCACGAGATACTTGAGCAAACACCGGGTAAAACTTTTGTAAGGGTTATTGTTATTCCCAAATATAAAATTGCGTCTGTGGATGATAGTGATAAGACAACTATCATTGCAGCACAGTCGCCTGAAAGACCTCTCTTTAAATGTATGGCGGGTGCCAGTATTCTTGCACAAATACTGGTTGATAAATTCTGCGATCATCTTCCCTTGTTTCGCCAGCATAAAAGATTTGAGCGCAACGGCGTGTCCATACCTTATAATACTTTTATTGACTGGACGGGTAAAGCCATTGACAAGCTAACTGTTTTGGGAGATGCGCTGTTAAAAGAAATTATGGCATCGTCTTACATTCACGTTGACGAAACAGGTCTGCCCGTGCTGCTGGGGAAAGAAAACAGCAGGAGTAAAAAAATGCACAAAGGATACCTTTGGGGGTATCATGACAGCATCAAAAATTTAGTCTACTTTGATTATCAGCCGGGGCGCGGTGAAAAACATACTATAGGCATTTTACAAAACTTTCATGGCATCATTCAAACCGATGGCTGGCATGTATATGAAGGCGTAGCGGCAAAGCAAAAAGAGATTACGCAGATATGTTGCCTGGCACACGCAAGGCGCAAATTTGTTGAAGCAATGCCTTACGACAAAGAACCGGCGCAATATGCACTAACGAAATTTAGCGCTCTTTATAAAATAGAAAGTAACTGCAAAGAGCAAGGGCTTTCCTGGGATGAAATCACCAAAGTGCGACAGCGGGAGGCAGTGCCAATATTAGAAGAACTCCATAAATGGATGTTGGAAGAATACAAAACACTGTTGCCCTCGGCGCATATTACCACCGCCATCGGCTACTGCCTGGAGCGGTGGGAACGGCTATGCTATTACACCAGCGATGGCATGCTGAACCCGGACAACAATCCGGTCGAAAGAAGCATTCGCCCTGTAGTTAGGCAGAAAGAATTATTTATTTGCCGGCAGTCACCAGGCTGCTCAACGCCTGGCTATGATCTACAGCCTGCTGGGCACCTGCAAACTCAACGATGTAAATCCTTATGCCTGGCTCAAAGATGTTTTTGATAAAATCAATAGCTGGCCCATCAACAGAATACATGAACTGCTACCTCATAACTGGAAAAAGACCTTCCCTAACTCTGTATCAATGTAACTCACTTATAAAATCTTTGATAATACAAAATGGCGATATCACCATGACGGGCTATCTCGGGTATTTACTCAATAACTACAAACCGGTATTCCTGTTCTATTTACTTTTGTGTCACACTTAGACAAACAATATCCTATAACCTAAAAATCCAATTTTAATTTTAAGAGTCTATCTGGTCTGCAATAATTAGTTATTAATTGGTCTCCCTAATGACTGAATGAATTTAGAAAGTTGATAGCTAATTAATAAATTGGACCGAAGGTCATTAAAAAAACCACCAGCCGTTTGTAACCCATGAAAACAAAAAATGTGATAGTTAAAATCTGTCACTTTTTTGTTTTATAGACAGGAGTTTCATTTGGCCGAAGGGGGTCAATTTGCGTGGATTT
>DATCFI010000169.1:0-11211 GCA_036509585.1 Hanamia sp.
TATTCAAAACAACTTGCCTCGTCTTTAAATTGCCGATTAAATTTGATTGAGTTCACTCCTACAAATTTAAACTTTTTATCCATCGAGCTAAAATAGCTCTTTTTTAATTATTGGGTGGCCTAAACGTATATACCTATAAAATTAATTTATAAAATAAAAGGGGTTGATAGAATTGCGTTGATAACAGATGCCATGCGGGGCCGCACAATGTCATTTAGTTAAGGATTTTATACTTGAAAATTGAGTGTTGAATATTGAAAATTGAGTGTTTTTTAAGTTAAATATTCAACACTCAACATTCAATAATCAATGTTCAAGTGGAACGGCATTGCTTAACTAAATGACATTGGCGGGCCGCAGGCATGGAACCGGGAGAAAGTATTCTGGGATCTAAAAAGAATGGATTGAAAGTAATTGTAGAAGACGGAGTAGCTAAGTTACCTGATCGTAGTTCATTTGCCGGCAGTGTCGCCACAACAGACAGACTCGTAAGAACGATGGTAAAAATTGCTGAAATACCATTGATTGAAGCGGTTAGAATGATGACTTTAACACCCGCCCGAATAATGAAAATAGATAAGCATAAGGGATCTATAACAGTAGGAAAAGATGCGGATATCCTGATTTTTGATGAAGATATCAATATTCAATCAACTATTATTGGAGAAGAAATATTATACAATAAATTTTAATTGCAAATCACTAGCATGCACTCTTAATCAAAACAAAACCAATTGGTTATGATTTAGTTCTTTGAAATTTTGTTGGTAGTTCGTGTCAAACAGTTGATTGACGGGGGTTTTACTTATTAGGGTCATGCTCAAAATCTGTAGAATTTCGTAATTAGTGTGATTTATTTTCAGGTTTTCCTTCATGATTGCTACTGTACAATATGCTATTATGGCGGTATAAACCTGTATCCGCACAGCATTTTCCGATGTTCCCCAAAATGATTGTATTTGCAGATGCTGTTTTATCCACTTGAAAAACAATTCGATTCTCCAGCGGTACTTGTAAAGCATTGCAATTTCGGTTGCCGCCAATTCAAAGTTATTACTGATGAACTCCAGGTCCATAGCGGATTCCGGATCATAAAATTTTATCAGTCTCAATTTATCCGGATAGTTTTTAACAGCATAATGATTGTTAAGTTTTATTACCTGGTCAACCTTTATGCCAGTAGATTTATCTACTTTATTTGAGTATAACCGGCGATAGTTCATATTATCTTTTGCCCTCGTTACAAACCATGCAAGTTTCTGGCGGATATTATGTAAACGTTTAAAGTCAACGTAGCCCCGATCAAAAACATAAAAGCTTCCAGGTTCATAAATCAATATATCCATCACATTTACATCATGTACCGAACCATCTGAGAAGTGAACAAAATGAGGAATATCGCTTTTGATGTCGAATTGGGTATGTAGCTTGATTGCTCCTTTATGTTTACGGAATTTAGCCCACCAAAAAACGCTTAAGCACAAGTCGATGGTAGTAGAATCGACTGCATAAACATTGCCGTCTATTTTCAATTCAAAATCTGAGGAAGCTGTACATATTTTCCTGGCTTTAGCTATTAGTGTATATGCAAAATCAGCATACATACGCCAATCCCTGTTTTCATTGGCATAGGCAAGGTTTGAGTTAGTGATAGTAGTTCCCAATCCCAAATGATACCATTTAGTTTGCTGTGTTTGCAGGCAGGTAACCAAATCGCTAAGGCTTTCCCGTTTGGCTAATTGACCAAAAAGCATACACAGAAGTTGGTTCCAACAGGAAAAGGTTTTAATCTTATAATTTCCTTTATACTTTTTTACAAACTTGTTGAAATCATCGAAGCTCAAAAAGTCGGTTGCCTGGGAAAAAACATATTTGCCTGTATTCATTTGGCAAATGTGCCAAATTGTCAAATCAAAAATCAAAAAATTGCTGAAATCGTTGAAGCCTATATTTAGGCCAGAACCCTTTATCAACAATAATTTCAAAGAACTAATTTTCTGAACGTTTGGACACTAGTGATATTTAGTATATGTTAAGAAATAAGTAGTATATTTGGTCTAAACTATTTATTATGGTAAGCGATAATGAATTACGCAAAAAGATCAAATTAATTCTCCCCCATTTAAATGAACAAGCTGCCCGTTTATACCTTGGCAGCGAAGCTCAGATTTTAGGCAGAGGAGGCAAACAACGGGTGGCAAAACTGGCAGGTGTAAGCCGGGTAAGAGTAGATAAGGGGATTGCTGAATTAGCTGCCGGGAAAATAATGAAAGAGGATAATTCTTTACAGAAGATAAGAAAGACTAGTGGGGCCGAAAACAACATAGGGAAAGCCAGGCTGGTTTAATAGAAGCGTTAGAATCAATCGTAACACCTCATACAAGGGGCGACCCTATGAAAGTTCTTTTATGGAGCAGCAAAAGCTTACGCAATATTGAAAAATTATTAAAAGAAAAGGGGTATATGGTAAGCTATGTAACGGTGGGAGAATTATTAAAATCATTAGGCTATAGTTTACAGGGAAACAAGAAGACAGATGAGGGGGGTAATGATCCTGACAGAAATGAACAGTTTGAATTTATCAACAAAACAGCTTTGTCCTTTATGGCTGATAATGCGCCGGTAATATCAGTAGATTGTAAAAAGAAAGAGTTGATAGGCAACTTTAAAAATGCAGGCACAGACTGGTTTTTAGAAGGTAAGGCTCCCGAAGTAAAGGTGTATGATTTTATTGATAAAGAATTAGGGAAAGCTGTTCCATACGGTGTGTATGATATCGCCAAAAATGAAGGCTGGGTAAGTGTGGGCATTAGTAAGGATACGGCAGAATTTGCAGTAAACAGCATCAGAACCTGGTGGCAACAGATGGGTAAAGAACAATACCCTTTAGCCAGTAAACTTTTGGTTACTGCAGATGGTGGTGGCAGTAATAGTTCAAGAAGCAGGTTATGGAAAAAAGAATTACAAACACTATCTACAGAATTAGGATTGGAAGTACATGTTTGCCACTTTCCGCCGGGCACCAGTAAATGGAATAAAATAGAACATCGAATGTTTTCATACATTACCAAAAACTGGAGAGCAAAACCTTTAGAGAGCCTGGAAGTGATTGTAAATTTAATAGCAAATACCACAACTAAAAAAGGGTTGACTATAAAAGCCAAAGCAGATAAAAATCAATATGAAAAGGGATTGAAGGTAGATGATGAAGCATTGAAAAAAATTAATCTGACAAACAAGGAATTTAGAGGTGATTGGAATTACAAAATTAGCCCCTAATTGTATCAGTTATTTTTTAACATATACTTAATGAAGATGAAAAAAGGGTACACTGGCATGATGAAACATTGTGGTTCATCAGGAAAAAATGCGATAAGACTGAACATAGCATCCCTGAATGGAAACTGTTGCATAAGTGTTGCTAAAATTAGCAGAGGAACTTTATTTGCGTTGGTGATCCCTGATTTTATAATGAATATACTGATGGAAGAGAATACCAATGGATTTAGAAAATTATAAAGCTGCTGAAGACCTTGTAAAATGAGCCATGCAGCAAACAAAATAATATTGATGATTTTTTTTAACCGTTTACATTTTCCTTGTATGCTGGGTGAGAAAAAATGATTCAGGATTTTTTAATAAAAAATGTATTGAAAATCTCCTGGTACATATATCGGGTAAATGGAACCACCCGATTCAATTTGACTGGAATAAATAATTACAATATGAAATTATCACGCTATACTTTAAAAAATATTTCAAGTGAGAGAATAATTATTCCGGATGAAGAAATATTTGATCTGCCTGAAAAGGTTTTACAATTTGGTACAGGAATATTGCTTCGTAGCCTGCCTGATTATTTTATAGATAAAGCAAACCGAAACAGGATATTTAACGGGAGAATTGTAGTAGTGAAATCAATGGATATTGGTGATTCTGCGGCATTTGACAAACAGGATGGACTATATACTTTATGTATGCGGGGATTGATAAACGGGCAACCAGTGGAAGAAAATGTCATCTTATCGGCTATCAGCCGGGTATTATCAGCAGGCAAAGAATGGGATACAATTTTGCAATGTGCCCAAAACCCTGACCTGGCCATCATTATTTCCAATACTACGGAAGTAGGAATCGAACTGGTGAATGATGATGTCCGCCACCACCCGCCGGTATCTTATCCGGGTAAATTACTGGCTTTCCTGCACGAACGCTACAAGGCTTTTGATGGCAGCACCCAAAGTGGATTGGTGATTGTACCAACAGAGTTAATTTCTGATAACGGAAAGAAATTAAAATCGATTGTATTGGAACAGGCACATTTGAACGGGCTGGAAGATGATTTTATCGGATGGCTGGAGCATAATAACCATTTTTGTAATTCATTGGTAGATAGAATTGTTCCCGGTAAACCCGATGCTGCCATCAAGGCAAAATTGGAAGCGGAATTGGGATACCAGGATGACCTGATTACCATGAGTGAAGTATATAGTCTATGGGCTATTGAAGGCGATGATCATATAAGGTCGGTATTGTCGTTTGCAACAGCAGACAAAGGGGTTGTTATAACGGATGATATCACCCTTTTTAAAGAACTTAAATTACGGTTACTCAACGGTACGCATACACTATGCTGTGGTGTGGCGTTTCTATCAGGCTTTACCACTGTTAAGCAGGCTATGAATGACGCTGTTCTTTCCAATTTTATAAAGGAACTGATGATAGATGAAATAGCTATGGCGATTCCTTATCCTATACCTGAAAAAGATGCAAAGGAATTTGCGGTAAAAGTGATAGATCGGTTTAGCAATCCAAGCATTGAGCATCAATGGATAAGTATTACCCTTAATTATACTTCCAAACTAAAAATGAGGGTAGTGCAGGTTTTACAGCGCTATTATGAGTTGTACAGTACGGTTCCTGAAAACCTGTCCCTTGGATTTGCTGCCTGGCTGTTATTTATGAAGGCCGTGAAAAAAGAAGGGAATATTTATTTTGGCGAATTAAATGGACAGCCTTATCCAATCAGGGATGAAATGGCAGGATATTTCTTTAACCATTGGCAAAATTTATCCCCTGAAATTTTAGTGAAAAGGGTTTTAAGTGACACATCTTTGTGGGATACAGATCTGACTATGATCCATGGGTTTGCAGAAAAGGTAACAGAAAAACTGCGGGAAATAATGCAGCTGGGTATGATTGAAGTGATTCAAAATAAAAAAGTAAAAATAGATTAATCAATTATATGAAACAGCAGGTTTTAAAAGTTTATAAAGATGATAATGTGTTGGTGGCTTTGACCAACTTATCAAAAGGGGCTACCATTGTTTTTGAGAATGAAACGTATGTTTTACAGGATGATGTCAATGCCAAGCATAAATTTTTTATTAAAGATATGCAACCCGGTGATAAAGTTATTATGTATGGTGTGTTGGTAGGCACTGCCCAATCCTTTATTCCAAAAGGAGGGTGGATGTCAACGGCTAACGTGAAGCATGCAATAGAACCATATACATGGCGAAAAGTTGACTATCAGTGGACGGCTCCTGATATATCAAAGTTTGAAGGCAGAACCTTCAATGGTTATCACAGGAGTAATGGAGAGGTAGGCACCGCCAATTATTGGTTATTTATTCCCACCGTTTTTTGCGAGAATAGGAACCTTGATGTGATACGGGAAGCATTGCAAAACGAGTTAGGTTATGCGGTAACGGATAAGTATAAACGATACACGCACCAGTTGATCGAAGCATTTAAAAAAGGGGAGGATATTGAAGCTGTGAATCTGTTTGAAACACTGGTATCAGGAACTACGGTACATCCTTTTAAAAATGTAGATGGTATTAAATTTTTAAATCACCAGGGAGGCTGTGGTGGCACCCGGCAGGATGCGGCTATTTTAAGCAAGCTATTGGCTACGTATGCCAATCATCCCAATGTTGCCGGCGTTACCCTCTTAAGCCTTGGCTGCCAGAATTTGCAGGTTCCTGATTTTACAAATGATTTAAAAATACTTAACCCCGGTTTTGATAAACCGCTATATATTTTTGAACAGCAGCAATCGAAAAGCGAGGAACAACTGATAGCAGATGCCATCAAAAAGACCTTTGAAGGCTTGATTGAAATAAATAAGATAGAAAGAAAACCTGCATCACTCGATAAACTATGCATTGGTGTGAAATGTGGTGGCAGCGATGGTTTTAGCGGTATATCCGCTAATCCTGCCGTTGGCTATACCAGCGACCTGGTAGTGGCGTTGGGAGGTAAAATATTACTGGCGGAGTTTCCTGAGTTATGTGGAGCAGAGCAAAACTTACTCGACCGTACAAAGGATGAAGCGGATGCCGGAAAATTTATTCATTTAATGCAGGCTTACAGTGAATCCGCTTTAAAAGCAGGTTCGGGTTTTCACATGAATCCATCCCCCGGAAATATAAAAGATGGTTTAATAACAGATGCTATCAAAAGCAATGGTGCGGCGAAAAAGGGTGGTACTTCACCCGTGGAAGACGTATTGGATTATACAGAACCTGCCACCAAAACTGGTTTGAATTTGGTATGTACCCCCGGTAATGATGTGGAAGCCACCACTGGTCAGGCAGCAAGTGGTGCCACATTAATTTTATTTACAACCGGCCTGGGTACTCCCACCGGTAATCCTGTTTGTCCTACCATTAAAATTTCTACCAACAGCAAATTAACCAAACGTATGAACGATATTATTGATATTGATACAGGTCCGATAATAGAAGGAGATAAAACAATTGAACAAATGGGTGAAGATATCCTGGAGTATTGCATCAAAGCAGCTAGTGGAGAAGTAATACCCAAAGCGGTATTATTAAACCAGGATGATTTTATTCCATGGAAACGTGGAGTTTCACTATAAGAAGCAAATATGGCAAAAAGATTTTTAGACGAAAATTTCTTATTAAACACACATGCTGCAAAGCAACTCAATCATGGGTTTGCAAAGGATATACCCATTATAGATTACCACAGCCATTTATTCCTCAACCAAATTGAAAAATCAATTTACAAGAATTTGCTGGGAGCTGAAAATCCCGAAACTGGGTGTATAAGTTATTATACTCTTCTAATGGGAAAAAACCCTTTTTCCTGCGGCATATCTTGTTGTACATCAAGTGTTTCCCGTGGAATTGCAATGATACCTTACTTTACATTCGGTAATTTAAAAAACGTTCCAACGCTGATGCTGTATGAACCTGCATCTTACAAAAAAAATATTACAACAGCCAGTAAAAAAATCATACACTTATCCCTGCAAATTGAAAGTAATTTTCCTGAAAATGGCGATGCTGTTGTAACGCTAAACACTTCTCAGACTACCTCTTTTCCACTCGCATTAAGAGTACCATCCTGGTGCAGTTCTTTTACTGCAACATTTGGCACTAAAGAATACAAAGGCATAGCAAATCAAAATTTAATTATTAATCGTATTTGGAAATCCGGCGAAAAAATAAAAGTTAGTTTCAAAATGCCAATACAAACGATAGCGGGGGATAAAAGTTATCCCAATCAAATTGCATTTCAAAGAGGACCACAGGTTTTGGCATTAGATGATTCGTTAAATACAAATTCCTTTTTTGACCAAAAGCAAAATTTTACTTTTTCTGTTTCGTTTGGTGATTATTTTAAAGGGAAATTTAAAGACCACCTCGTTGGTATATTAGGTGGCGCGATATGGAGTATAGGCATGTCATTAAGTATCATCGCATCCGGCAAAGCTGGTCCCGCTATTTCTTATGGATTAGGACAGGGAGCCACAGTGGTAGCGGCGCTTTGGGGGATTTATGTATGGAAGGAATTTGATAAAGCGCCAAAGGGTACCAAGCCATTGTTGAATATCATGTTGCTCTTATACATAGCGGGTTTAGCTATGATTATACTTTCTAAGTAAATCATTTTATTCACCCAAGTCTGACAGAGAATTTGCTTTAGATAAAGATGATGAGATTCTTTACCAATTTTTCGGTAATCTAATCTAATAGAGATATTTATAATTTGGAATTGTATTTGGTAGGTACGAGCCAATCTCAATAGCCAATAAATTTATCCGCTGAAGTTCACATGGGTTATTTGCCGCAGTCGTAAAAGAAATAAGACATGTGTACTCTTTCTATTCAAGTCTTTATAAAAAGCTATTAGGGATCATAGTGAAAATTCTCAATTGCCTTAGAAAGTATAACCAGTGCGGAAAATAAAGATAAAGACCTCGTTGTTGTATTCTTGTGAACTCATTGACGGTAATAAAAGCGTAAACTATATAATCAGGTCAGGTTTGAAAAATAATTGAAGACAGCTGCTATTACTATGCAAATAACTATTTCAATTTTTTAAATCACTAAAAAAGTATGCAATAAAATGAACAAGAAAGTTGTAACCCTCGGGGAAATTATGTTGCGTTTATCAACTCCCGATTTTAAACGTTTTGTACAGGCCGATACATTTGATGTAACCTATGGTGGTGGCGAAGCCAATGTAGCTGCTGCTTTATGTAATTATGGTCTCAATGGAACTTTTGTAACTAAAGTTCCGAATAATCCTATCGGTCAATCCGCTATTAACCATTTGCGGCGTTATGGTGTGGATACTCAATTCATAGTAAGAGGTGGCGACAGGTTGGGAATTTATTTCCTGGAAACAGGTGCATCCATGCGTGCCTCGCAGGTAGTATATGATCGTGAAGGTGCGTCCATTGCCGATGTTGATATGTCTGAATTTGACTTTGATAAAATATTGGATGGCGCTTCCTGGTTTCATACCACAGGCATTACTCCTGCATTGAGTGATAAAGCTGCAGCTTTAACTGAGGCTGCATTAAAAGCGGCAAAAGCAAAAGGCATCACTACCAGCATTGATTTGAATTACAGGAAAAAACTCTGGAGTAAAGAAAAGGCAAGAGAAGTGATGACTAAACTCTGCCAGTATGTTGATGTTTGTATCGGCAATGAAGAAGATGCTGATACTACGCTGGGCTTTAGAGCAAAAGATACTGATGTAACCAAAGGTGAACTGAACCTTGATGGTTTCAAAGATGTATTCAAACAAATGAAAGATAAATTCGGCTTTAAATACATTGCTTCTTCACTTCGTGAAAGCCATAGTGCAAGTGATAACGGGTGGAGTGCATTGGTATATGACGGCAATGAATTTTATCATACCAAAAAATATGAAGTAAGGATTGTTGACCGGGTGGGTAGCGGAGATTCGTTTGCAAGCGGTTTTATATACGGGCTTGTTACCGGGATGCCAATGCCCGAAGCAGCTGAGTTTGGAGTGGCTGCAAGCGCATTAAAGCATACTATTCCCGGCGACCTCAACCATGCCACTTTAAGTGATGTAAAAGATCTGATGAAAGGAGATGGCAGTGGTCGTGTACAACGTTAAAAGAAAAAATTATGATTGTAGATACTATTCAGGACGCATCTAAATACAACAGTGTACATCCTTTATTTGCCAAGGCATTTGAATATATTCAAAACACAAATTTGAATATGATTGAAATGGGTAAATATGAAATTGATGGCGACAACCTGAGAGCTATCTTCTCTAATAAAACAGGGATGACTGCTGAAGCATCGATAGCTAAATTTGAATGTCACAACAAACATATTGACATACAGCTTTGCATTAATGGTACAGAAAAGATCGGTTGGAAGCCCCGTGAAAAATGTAACACTGAAAAAGGCGGTTATAATGCAGAAAAGGATGTGCAGTTGTATAGCGATGCGCCGGATATGTATTTTAAATTGACAATCGGGCAGTTTGCCATTTTCTTTCCTGAAGATGTGCATGCCCCGATGATTGGAGAAGCTGAAATAAAAAAATAGTAATCAAAGTAAAAATTTAAACCCATGAGTAAGATCCAACAGGTAACAGATTTAATAATACAACAGAGAATGCTCCCTTTATATTTCAATGCCGATGAAACAGTAAGTGTGGAAGTACTTAGAGCCATTTACAAAGCCGGTGTAAAGACTATAGAATATACTAACCGTGGCGATACTGCATTGAATAACTTTGAAAAAATGGTAGCCGTAAGAAATGCTGAAATGCCGGATTTGTTATTGGGCGTAGGAACAATTAAAAACCTGCAGCAGGCTGAAGACTATATAAATGCCGGCGCTGATTTTTTGGTAAGTCCGGGCTTTGTAAAAGAAATAGCTGATTATGCTGTGATGAATGATATATTTTATGCCCCCGGTTGTATGACGCCATCAGAAATCATTGCAGCTGAAAATGCAGGAATAACATTCATCAAGCTTTTCCCGGGTAATATGCTGGGACCTGAATTTTTAAGCAGTATTAAAGATATCTTTCCAAAACTATTATTTATGCCTACCGGCGGTGTGGATACTACCAAAGAAAATATTGAAGGCTGGTTTAAAGCAGGAGTTTGTGCTGTAGGTATGGGCAGCAAACTCATCAGTAAAAAATTGATGGAGCAAAAAGATTATGCAAAAATTGAAGCGCTCACAAAACAGGCAATGGATATTCTAAAATCACTTGGATATATAGGGACTGCTATTTAAGTCGCCAAAGAACACTTATTTTTTTGGAATTGATATTTTAAGATTATACAAATAGAATTTTCTAAGAGTAGGTACTTTCCATAAAGTTTGATTAACAGGGACAAAGGTACCCTCCCGATTAATTTAATCAGGTTACATAGTCTCCAGTCATTTTCTCGGCACATACACAACCAACTTCAAAATCATTTTCAACTTCGGGATGAGAAACTATGTGAACATACCTTATCCTGTCATTGTTGCACATCATGCAGGTTTGGTAGTCGGTTTCATCTTCGCTTTGTCCATCTTCCCGAATATCAATTACATCTACAATCGTCCAACCTTTATGTGGAATGTCCGGTATGTTCCATATAGTTGTCAATATTAAATTAAGTCATTGTTTTTAGTATCTAATATCTAACCTCTCAAATCTTAGCCAATACTGGCAAGAGTTAAGCAGCTCTTGAATAATTTAACTGTGGAATAATAACGATATTTTTAAGTTTCAAAGCCGTTATTATTGCTTCATTTCCAAGTGTTGTAATGTAATATTTGTAGGTAGTTCCAATTTTTTTTATCAATCCAATCACCCTTAGCCTTTTTAATATTCTTGAAATTTTAAAAGCTGAATAATTTTTGAAACGTTTTTTTAAATGCTTACATCTAAACCCACTAA
>DATCFI010000170.1:0-24802 GCA_036509585.1 Hanamia sp.
AAGCGTTGTGAACAAAAACAGCAATAAAGTTTTTATTATACAGAACGTTGATAAAAAAATGCCTCTTGAAACCATTGCCAAAAACCGAACACTTGAGCTAGGAGAACTTCTTGAAGAAATGGAGACTATCGTCGCCAGCGGTACAAGATTGAATCTTGACTATGCTATTGAAGACCTGGTGGAGGAATATGAGCAAGAAGAAATTATTGATTATTTCAAAGGATGTCAAACCTCAAGCTTGGAGATAGCGAAGGAAGAGCTTTCTGACGGTAATTATACGCTGGAGCAACTAAAGATTATGCGCATTAAATTTTTGTGCGAATACGGAAATTAGGAGGTAAAAAAATGAATTTTTATTTTAACTGAATAATTCTATTTTTGCCGCCCATTCGATGGTGCGGTAGCTCAGTCGGTAGAGCAAAGGACTGAAAATCCTTGTGTCGGCGGTTCGATCCCGCCCCACACCACAAAACCCCTTAATCGGGGTTTTGTCATTTTTTAGAATCTTATCTTCCAAAATCGTCTTGCACTCTTACTATGTCATCCTCATCACTCGGGTGGTTCGGGTCGGTATGTTTCCATATTTCTGCTATCACTCCCCAATTGTTCAATCCAATCAAACGGTGGCGTTCGCCTTGTTTTAATTTGATAATGTCTCCCGGGTGCTTAGTCTGAATATCAGCTTCCTTGTCTGAATCGCTGGTGATAACACCTGGTTCGCCGCCTATTACTTTCCATAGTTCGGCTCTCCGATGGTGGTATTGCCAGCTCAGGCGCTTTTCTCTTTCTACTATCAATATCTTGGGGCTTATTTTACCAGGGCTTTTTTTGTCCTCGTCCGGAACATCATTGAAAAAGTAATCAATGAATTTTTGAGATTGACTTTCGTCAATTACGTAAAACCCTCCCCAGGGGCGGTTTTTGTCCGAATCGATAATTTTAAAATGAACAGCTTCTAAAAATGTTTCTACTGTGTCAAAGACTTCGGCCTTGTTTAAAGTCGGCGATAGCGATATATTCATATTTAAAAATTAACAGGTATGCATACACGAGATTAACGACCCATATACACCATCAGAATCTGGACGTCGCTGGGATTTACTCCACTTATACGGCTTGCCTGACCAAGAGTTTGGGGTTTTATTTTTTTAAACTTTTGTCTTGCTTCGTTTGAGAGAGACGGAATGTTGTCGTATTTAAAAGTATCAGGAATGATTTGGTTTTCCAAAGCACTCATTTTGGTCACCAGTTCTTCTTCCTTCTCAAGATATGTCTGATATTTTATTTGAATTTCGGCCTGTTCTAAAGATTTTTTTGAGAATACCTGTAGTTGATTTTGGATTGGTATTACAACATCTATTAAATCTTGCAGGTCGATTCCGGGACGGAGAAGGACTTGGGTCGCCCTTATTTTTTGTGTTATAGGGGCCGAATTTTGTTTTAATAGAAAATCATTGATATCAGATGGATCTAATTTGGTTTGGTTCAATATGTCAATTATTTCCTTTACTTCTTTTCTCTTTTTAATCACTTGATCCATGCGCTTATGAGAAGCCAGGCCGATCAGAAAGCTCTTTTCTGTAAGTCGCATATCTGCATTATCCTGTCGTAACAACGTTCTGTATTCGGCACGGCTTGTAAACATTCGGTATGGTTCATCCGTTCCTTTATTGATAAGGTCATCTATAAGAACGCCTATGTAAGCTTCATTTCTTTTGAGCAGGAACTCGTCCTTTTTGTTGATTGACTGGTGAGCATTGATTCCCGCAATAATTCCCTGGCAGGCCGCTTCTTCATATCCTGTGGTGCCATTTATCTGACCAGCAAAATATAGGTTTTTTACCAATTTCGTTTCTAGACTCATTTTTAGTTGAGTTGGTGGAAAATAGTCGTACTCAATTGCATATCCGGGGCGAAACATTTTGCAATTTTCGAATCCTGATACTTTTTTGAGCGCCTGTAGTTGTACCTCTTCCGGCAAGGAAGACGAGAAACCATTAACGTAAACTTCTATTGTATCCCAGCCCTCTGGTTCTACAAAGAGTTGGTGCCGATCTCTATCCGCAAAGCGATTTATTTTATCTTCTATGCTTGGGCAGTATCTTGGTCCCATGCCTTTGATTCGGCCCTGGAACATGGGGCTTTCGCCAAAGCCGCTGCGTAGAATCTCGTGAACTTCAGGGTTTGTATAGGTAATCCAGCAACTTTTTTGTTTGGATGGTTTATTTGTGTTTGAAAAGGAAAACCCAGAAATTTCTTCATCGCCCCTTTGTTCCTCCATTTTTGAGTAATCTAATGAGCGGCCATCTATCCGCGGCGGCGTGCCTGTTTTAAGCCTTGCGCTTTCGAAGCCCCATTGAACCAGTTGTTCGGTGATTCCAACAGATGCTTTTTCAGCGACTCTACCACCTTTCGATTGAGAGTTACCAATGTGAATAATCCCGTTCAGAAACGTGCCGTTGGTTAAAATTACAGATTTGCAACTTATTTGATGACCTAGTGAAGTTTGAACGCCGCTGATTTGATCCCCGGTTTTTGTTAATCCTATCACAGAATCCTGGTAGAAGTCAAGATTTGGGGTTTTTTCCAGCAGAGATCGCCATTTTGAAGAGAAGAGCATACGATCATTTTGTGTTCTGGGACTCCACATGGCCGGCCCCTTACTTTTATTCAACATCCTGAATTGTATCATCGTTTCATCTGAAACAATACCTGAATAGCCCCCCAAGGCGTCAATTTCTCTTATTATTTGACCTTTTGCAATGCCGCCCATGGCTGGATTACAGCTCATTTGAGCCATATTCTGCATGTTCATCGTAATTAAAAGCGTCTGACTGCCAAGATTTGCTGCTGCAGCAGCAGCCTCGCAACCGGCGTGGCCGGCTCCTACTACAATAACGTCGTATTCTGAAAACATGGTGCAAAAGTAGGAAAATTAAAAAAGCTGGATGTAATGTTCCACGTGGAACATTTTTGTTGTGGTACTGATATCGTACTTTTCGAGAGATAGCCTTTGACCGGCAAGAGCGCCCGTGCAACTGATACAAGAGCGCGAAGTATTTATAAGGATACCGGCCGGTATGCAAGTTTGTATTCTTTGTCCCCCTGTGGGTTTCTCGCCCTGAGCGACTATTACGGGAGGATTTGTTCGTTCGAATATGAAAGAATGATGATGAGTGTGTTCCGGCTGCGAAGTTGCTATCCAGTGTTCGGACAACTATCTGTGAGAACTACGTAATTTGCCACTTGCACGCCATGGGATCTATCTATGTTTCATGTGGAACATTGGAAGAATGAGCCTGCTATACCTTTGAAAGATATAAGTCCTCTTTGTCGCGCATTTCGGCTTTTTCTTCGTTTGAATGATCTTGGTATCCACACAAATGCAAAATGCCATGAATCATTACACGATAAAGTTCGGTAAGGTAGGTTTCGCTCAATTTTTTGGCGTTTTCTTTTACTCTATCAATACTAATATAAATTTCAGATACTAAAGGAAGAGACGTGCCGGAAAGGTTAAAAGTTAAGATATCCGTAAAGGTGTCATGGTTTAGATACTTCTGGTTTAACTTTAATAGATAGTCATCGTTGCAAAAAACATAAGAAACTGATTTGAATTCTACTTGCTCTTGCGCAAAAATGGACGCAAGAAATGTTTTTAAAAGAAGCTTATCTGTTAAATTGCTGGAAATTTCGTGATCAGTAAATGAAATCAAACCCATGGATTGTCTTTTTTATAATTTCGCATCACTTATTGAATGATGAATGATAATATTGATAACTAATGAAATTGTCACAGGTAAAAGCAGGAACAAAAGTAAAGATTAAGTCTTTTGAAAATCATGAGATTATTCTCAAATTGATGGAAATGGGATGCCTTCCGGAAGAGGAAATAACCGTGTGGAAGAAGGCGCCTTTGGGAGACCCGATCTATATCCTTGTAGCAGGTTATTCGCTTAGCTTAAGACTCGATGAAGCTGATCAGGTGATTGTAGATGAAATTTTAAAACCCTAATAATCAAATCTGTTCATGAAAATTGGATTATATTTTGGTTCTTTTAACCCAATTCATAATGGCCATCTAATAATTGCAAACTATATTGCTGCGTACACTTCTTTAGACAGAATATGGTTTGTTATTTCGCCGCAAAACCCATTGAAAAAAAGCGCTTTTCTGATTAATGAAAACCATCGGAAGCATTTAATTGACCTGGCAATCGATGGTGAAAGAAAGCTTCGGTCATCTAATGTTGAGTTTAAACTGCCAAAACCATCTTATACTATAGATACACTGGCACATCTTGAAGACCAATATCCTCAACATGTCTTTGCTGTAATAATGGGTAGCGATAGTTTTAGTAATATTAAGAAGTGGAAGAATTATCAAACACTTTTAAAAAACTATGAAATTTTTATCTATCAAAGGCCAGGCTTTATTGTAGAACCGGCGGCATTGGTCGAGTGGAAAATTAAAATAATGGACGCCCCTCTTCTTCAAATATCCAGCACACTTATCCGCGATATGATTCTTCAAAATAAATCTATCCGCTACCTGGTGCCAGATGTGGTTAAGAATGAAATAGAAATACAACAGTATTACGGATAGATCTTTTGGTTAAGAACACAGTAGACAAATAAATTCCCAGAATTTTTATTTTCGTGTATACATAGATGTTATTTTATCAACACGAAAATTTTATAGGAATTCTTTTGTTTACCTCGAATTTTTTCACGATTCCTTTTTTGGAGGTCGACTGCTGTTACCCCTATCTTTTGCTGGATTGTTTCCTTGTTTAGGAGGCCGTTGCTTTTGTTGCCTGTTTTGATTTTGTGAAGAAGTTTTATTTGTAGACTCCGCGTCTCTTTGATTAGGTCTGCGGTTGCTGTTGCCGTCTTTTGGTCTGCGTCTATTTTTTTCTAATGACTTTAAGCTAATCTGCCCTACGACATCTACAAAATCCGGCTCTGCTTCTTTAGGTTTACCACTAATTACTTCAACAGTTTCAAGAGCCTCAGGTTTAATTCCTTCTTTGTTTTGTGCCTTTATTTTTTTCACAGTTTCAATAGAGAGTGGATAATGTTTGCTGCTATCTGCCATGGAATACCACATCAGATTGCGGAAAATATCCTTCTTTATTAAAAAGGCACGCCCTTTTGCCACTTCAATTACGTCCGCATCGTCAGGGAAGTATTGCAGAGCGTCAAGATACGTGTCCAACTCATAGTTGAGGCAGCATTTTAATCTACCGCATTGCCCGCTTAGTTTCGTTTGATTGATGCTTAAATTCTGATAACGTGCAGCATTGGTGTTTACGCTTTTAAAATCAGTAAGCCAGGTGCTGCAACAGAGTTCCCGACCGCAACTGCCAATTCCGCCAACTTTACCGGCTTCCTGGCGCGCACCGATTTGTTTCATCTCCACCTTTACTTTAAATTCTGTCGCGTATAACCGGATCAATTCTCTAAAATCAACCCGCTCATCAGCTATATAAAAAAAAGTGGCTTTCCTGGAATCCGCCTGAATTTCAACTTCAGACATTTTAAGATCTAAATTCAGCTGCCTGGAAATCGCACGGCTCCTTGTTAAAACTTCCTGTTCACGGGCTTTAGACTCCTTCCATTTTGTGATATCGTTATCTGACGCTAATCGTAGTATGCGTTTTATTTCCGGGCTGTTTTCGTCAAGTCTTTTCTTCTTAAGTTGTAATCTTACCACCTCTCCCGTTACGTTTACAGTACCAACATCAAAACCATTGACACCTTCCACGGCAACAATGTCTCCTTTTGACAAAACATTTACTGTAGTATTTCTATAGAAATCTTTGCGGCTTCCCTGGTTAAAGGAAACCTCCACTACCCGGCAACTGCTTTCCACATCATTAATTGGCAAATTAGATAGCCAATCATGAACATTTAATCTATTGCAACCGCCCGTGCTACAACCTCCGTTGCTTTTGCAACCAGTAGGTTTCCCCGTTCCACAACTCGTACATCCCATTATAAAGCGTAGTTAAAAAATAAAGTAATAAATAAAAAATGAAGTCTTACGGTAGAGATGTGATACAAATTTTTCTACAATACATCTATAATAAAATGAATTGAGAAAATAATTTTTGAAAAATTAATACGAAAATAATTCTCTATTTACCTGGAATCGAACTTATTAAAAATCAAATAGTTTCAACAAAAATTATATAAACATCCGCATAAACCCTTAAACCTCAATTAACCAAAATTAGCGAATTATCTCTAATAATGTGCAAAAAGCGAATGGTAAGCGCATGAAATAACATTTTGGCATGGGCATTTCGCTCAATATGGTAGATTGATTTGTCTAGTTCGTTTATCATGGCTTCCTGGGCTTCAATGCCGCAAATATTATTCATCTTCAATGCAAAATCCATTTCAGCCTCAGGAATTGAACTGAGGTCATTTTCATTTAAATAACGGGCTCTGATACTTTGCTCAATAAGATGCACGAAATATTTCAAAAGCTGTTTTTGTTTTTCTCTGCCCTTTTTGCTGATATCATCAATCCATTTTATCTGCGATGTGATATTGTTTTTTACCGTCACATTTAGCCATTCTCTTATTGATATTAATAAACCTTCGTCCGAATTCCGCAAAAGAAGGAGTGCCTCGCGAAAATTACCATCGGCCATTGCCGCAACTTGTGTGGCTTTCTCAGTCGGTACAGTATATTTTTCAATTAAAGTGTTTTTTATTTCACTGTCAGAAAGAGAAGCGATTTTGATTAATTGTGTCCTTGATAAAATAGTTGGTAAAATAGCGTTTTCATCCTCGGCCACCAATATAAAAATAGTATCAGGCGGTGGCTCCTCTATTAATTTAAGTAGCTTATTACCCGAATTGCCGAGGAATTCCGGCATCCACATTATCAGAATTTTGTATGCACCTTCAAATGATTTTAAACTAAGCTTATGGGAGATATCGTCACACTCAAAAACAGTAATATTTCCTTGTTTGTTAACAGGGCTTTCGATTTTTGAATTCTCTTTTAAAAAATTGATCCAATCCGGAGCATTGTAATAAGGCGTTTGCTGAATAAATTCGCGCCATTCTGTTATATAGTCGGTGCTAAGGACGCGATCGTGGTTGCTGTTTCTTTTCAGCGCGGGATAGGAAAAGTGAAGATCGGGATGAATTAATTGAGCCGCTTTTATGCACGAAGGGCAAATACCGCAACTGTCTTCAAGATCAAAGAAAGTCTCCTCCGTTGTATCAATTTTAAATAACGATGCATTCTCCTTTTTCACTTTTGGGTTTACATTTTCGCAAAGAATATACTGTGCAAAAGCAATCGCAAGTGGAAGAGCACCCGATCCTTCCCTTCCAAGGAACAAAAGAGAATGAGAAAGCCGGTTCATTTGCACCAGGTCTTTTAGTCGTGCTTTTACTTCCTTATGGGCTATTACGTCTTTGAATTGCATGAATAGAAGAGTCAGATTGAGTTAATCGGATTGCAAATCTGAAAAGATAAAATAATAAGGTTTCTAAATAATAATTCTTACTTGAGGTAGCTGGTTAATTTATCATAATCTGCTTTCCCTTTAGGATCAGGATTATTTGGAATTAACCGGTCACGGTTATAAAAAACGGTAACAAAATTCCCTTCTTTATCAAATAAGAATTTTGTGAAATTCCATTTTACAGGATCCGTAAATCCCTTCTTTTCCGCCAGATCAACCATATATTTATAAATTGGGGCAATATCATCTCCTTTTACGGAAATTTTTTCCGCCATTGGAAATGTAACCCCGTAATTCTTTTTACAAAACTCGGCAATTTCAGTATTGCTTCCCGGTTCCTGACCTCCAAAATTATTAGCCGGAAAACCTACTATTACCAATTTATCTTTATACTCGTTGTATAATTTTTCCAGATCATCATATTGAGGTGTGTTCCCGCATTTTGAGGCCGTATTTACTACCAGCAGCATTTTTCCTTTAAATTTTGAAAAGTCAATCGATCCACCTAACAATCCCGGTACTTTAAACTGGTAAATGGCATCAGATTTCATAACATGAGAAGTTGAAGTAGGAATTATAAACGAAAACAAAAGCAAGGCAAGCCCCGGCAAGAATATTTTTTTCATATTTTTTTTATAAAGGTACGAATTGTAATAAAAATCAATGTTAACATTTCTCTGAGTTATATAATACTCGATTTTTCAGATTTATTAAAAGCACAATTGCGGCGGTCTGGGGGAATGAAATATATCCAAATTGAAATTTATTTACAATAGCTTAATTTTGCAGCCTTATTTTAAAATAAAAACAAATTAATTATTATGAACACAGTAAAAGTGGCTATAAACGGATTTGGCAGAATTGGCCGGTTAGTATTCAGACAGATATACAATATGGAAGGAATAGATGTTGTAGCAATTAACGATTTGACCAGCCCTAAACAATTAGCGCATTTATTAAAATATGATAGCGCCCAGGGAAGATTTGATGGCGAAGTGAAAAGCACTGATAACTCAATAATAGTAAACGGAGAAGAGATAAAGATCTATGCTCAAAGAGACCCTGCTCAAATTCCGTGGGGCTCTGATGATGTAGACGTGGTTATAGAAAGCACCGGTTTTTTTGCAGATAAAGACAAAGCGCAGGCTCATATTACTGCAGGTGCTAAAAAAGTAGTTGTTTCGGCACCTGCCACCGGCGGTGTAAAAACAGTTGTCTTTAATGTAAATCATGAAATTCTTGATGGAACTGAAACAATCATTTCTTGTGCATCCTGCACCACAAATTGCCTTGCACCAATGGCTAAAGTATTGAATGATAGTTTTGGTATCGCCACAGGATTTATGACTACGATTCATGCTTACACGAACGATCAGAATACATTAGATGCACCGCATCCCAAAGGCGATTTGCGCAGGGCTAGGGCCGCTGCTGCTAATATCGTTCCTAACAGTACTGGTGCAGCAAAAGCTATTGGCCTTGTATTACCAGAACTAAACGGTAAACTTGATGGTGTAGCACAAAGAGTTCCCGTAATAACCGGTTCTATCACAGAGCTTACAACAATTTTGGAAAAGAAGGTTACCGTTGATGAAATAAACGCCGCAATGAAAGCTGCTGCTAATGAAAGCTTTGGATATAATGTAGACGAAATTGTAAGTTCTGATGTAATTGGCATGAACTTCGGTTCTTTATTTGATGCCACTCAAACTAAAGTTTTAACCGTTGGCGAAAATCAATTGGTAAAAACAGTTTCATGGTACGATAATGAAATGAGTTACGTTTCTCAATTGGTACGTACAGTGCACTATTTTGGAAAATTGATTAAGAAGTAAATCTATTTGCCGATCGCAAAAATTAATTTGACCAAATATGTTTTCTCCCGGTTTTTACAACCGGGAGATTTTTTTTTGGAAGATTTTAGATCAAAAAGGAAATATCCTGGTTTTATTTCTTGTGGATTTCGGAAAGAAAATTTTCCAATGCTGACACCATGCTTGCTGCTTTTGGTTGTGGCGCTACAATATCAGGATGAAATCCAGCAGCAATTACAGCCTTGCGTGTGTTATCGCCAAATGCGCCAATCAAAGTGCCGTTTTGATCAAAAGAAGGACAGTTTTCGGTAAAACTTTTCACACCCAACGGAGTGAAGAAGCAAATAATTTCATAATGATGTTTTTCAACGATGGCTTTTACATCGGTTGAAATGATTTCATAAAGTACTGGTATTGCGTAGACGCAGCCATTTGAGTTGAGCCAATTGGTAATTTCACTATCAAAAGACTGGGAGCAAGGATATAAAAATTTTTCCTGGTCCTTGTATTTTTCCATTATTTCAAAAAGATTACTGGAAGTACCATCAGAACTGAAAAAAACTTTTCTTTTCCGGTATAAAATGAACTTCTGAAGATAAAGCGCCACGGATTCTGTGATACAAAAATATTTTACATCCTGAGACACGGTAATCCTCATTTCTTCACAGATCCTGAAAAAATGATCAATAGCGTTTTTGCTATTAAATATTACTGCACTATAGGAAGGTATATCAATTTTTTGTTTTCTGAATTCCTTTGATGCAATAGGTTCTACTCTAATAAAAGGCGCAAAATTCAGATTGATCTTATATTTTCTTGCCAAATCAAAATAGGGCGATTTTTCATTGATAGGTTTGGCCTGAGTAATCAGGACGTTTTGAATTTCCTTAATTGTCTTTGATTCTTTAAATTCTGAGTTTTTGTCCATGTATAAGAGTCGTGCAGTAAGTACTGCCGCAAAGCTAAGTTTTTTTGTGCAAAAAGAGGTTTCCCGCGAAAAAGCAGAATACGGCTTTATCATATTAAATAATCAATGGCTATCTTATAAATTAGAATCAACGGAATAATCTCTGCAGCTAAAATAAATAGTATAAAATGAAAAGCATTCATGGGTAGTTTCTTGTCAAGAGCTCCATAACTCTTGATATAGCGGGATAGAAACAGCAGCCCTAAAATCATGAAAGAAATATTAGCTACCACAGGTATCCAAGCGGTTTGTAAAAACGCGAGCAGTATAATAACAGGAACCAATAAAATACCGGTAATTTTATTTACCAAAAAAATGACAAAAATATAATTATTAGTTGTCTGGCTAATATCTGACACCCATCCCGTAAACTTAAGAAGACAAAATTTGATAAAATATAGAAGCGCAATTATCAGCATGCAAAATGCCAGCAAAAATTTATTATTCGCCAGGCGGGAAGGATTATAAATATTAAAGAGCAACCAAATATACACGCCAGCTGTGATGACGAAAAATAGGTTTAGTATGAATGAAGGTAATTTTGCCTGTGAAAGTTGATCTGCCAATTGGGTCTGGCGAAGCGACGTGTTAAAATAGACCCTGAATAAATTTCCGAAGAAACCTTTGTAAAAACTCTTAAATATGCCAAGGATCAGAACTATAAGGCACAATGAATAAAATAAAAACTCCTTTCGGTATGACTGGTGTGGCTGCTCCTCAAAAAATACCGGCGGATCCTTGACGTTGATGAAGCGATTTTTTAAAAGCAATTGTTCAACTACAAAACTTGCGGTCTTAGCTGTCGTTTGGGCGCTCTTTATCAGCGTGTCTGATGCCGATACCGGATTTACATTTTTTGCAAGACTATCATTTTTGAGATTTGGCGTATGAACTACCAGATTTTTGATGCTGCTAATTTCAGTTCTTTTTATCGTATCTGGTCTGGAAATAGCTTTTTGCCTTTTAAGTTGTTTTACTGTATCAAGGGTGTGATTTTTTTTATTAGAGTCAACCATTTTTTTCTGGCTGGCGTGTTGTATCGTATCTTTTGTTTTTGGCAAAGAACTATCGTTTGTTTCTTGCGCAAACGCAGATGAGTTGAACAAACTCATTGCAATTATTCCAGTTAAAAAAATAAAAAATTTCATTTTCATTCCGTCAAAAATAGTTGATATAACCAAATGATATCTTGGAAGCGTTTCTAATATCAAAATTTACATCATTTCTTTTGCCTACGGCGTAACTTAAATTTAACAATCCAAACTTAGTTTCAAACGCAAGGCCGGCTCCCCCGCTTATAAACGAATTAGAATAGGAAGTAGTATTGTATTTTGTTTTCGTAAATCCTAAGTCAGAAAATCCAAAAAAGTAAGAATTCAATCCCACCAAATAATGATATTCGGCCGTGAAGACCGCATATTGATTGGCATAAATACTTTCATCATCGAAACCTCGTAGTATTTGATAGCCGCCTATTCGGTACAATTCATTTTGAAAAGTTTGGGGACTGCCCAAAAACGCTGCATTAAACGCCGCTTTCAACGTACTACTTTTTCCCAGAGGAAAATAATGCGCGCCGGAGGCGACTATTTTGAACTGGTAGGAATTTAATTTAACAGAATCATACAGAGAATTGAAATCAAAGTACGGATTTGCCGGATCCTTAAGATCTGCGATTTCATCATTTTTCATGACGTTTTTTAATCCCGCAGTGCCTAAAATATCCAGTTCATTTCCTTTGCGCGGGTTCAGGCGATAGTTGGTATTTACAAAATGGTAACCTAGTCCCAGGTTTTGAGAACCTACATCAATGTTTGAGGGCAGAGTTTTCGTTGTAATAACCTGGTTTGTATCGATTCCTCCTGAAAGAAGAGAGCTTTGTTGACGTTGGTAAAAGATCCTGAAAGTATTAGTAGGAGAAATATCAATTTGAATACCCAGAATGCCATTCAACTGAATGTAAGAGGAATCTTGTTTTAGCAAATCGAACGAAAAATCGAGTGCGAAATTCGAATTGAAAATGTATGGATGTGTAAAACCAAGATTCAACCGGGGCGACTGCGGTTGCAGTTGTTGCCAGTTTACCAGTATCCTTTCACCGTTTCCTAAAGAATTATTTAGATCCAGATGCACATCGGCGGTTAACAATGATTTTCCGGTAAGCGTACTAGCGGGTGAAAACCCTACCAGTGCACTTACCTGGCTGGCCGATTTTGAAACAAGATAAAGATTAAGAGTAGCGCCCGTGCCATACATGCTTAAATCCCAGGATTGCTGCTCGCGCAAAAATGGTAAATCATTGATAAGTTTTGAAATATTTTTCAGCCTTTTAAAATTATAAAGACTTCCGTCATATATGCCTAAGTAATGCTGAAGAAACAGGTTTTTTATCTTCACCTTTCCAAATAGATGTATACTATCTATATGGTAGAGAGCGCCTTTATTTACATCAAGCTGAGCGCTTAGCCTGTCATTGTCTATTTTAATATCTTTCAACGATACCGCGGCAAAAGGATACCCGCTATTTTCATAATATTCAAGAATTTTTTGTTGCTGAGATTGTAGCCGAACAAAATCCATCTCTTTATTTTCAAACAGGTTTTCATGCCAGCCGATTTGATCCAAAACGTAAGAATCAACGCTGTCGGTAGAAATTCTGGCCCAGGTATATTTTTTTCCAAAATATATTTTTACGATAGCAATTGTGGAATCATACCTAACGGAATCTACTGATGCGGTCGGAAACCCCATATTCTTGAGAGTTACAGGTAATTTGTTCAGATAAAGGGCTGCATCTTCTTTTGTTTTAAAGTCCGTTTTTAAATCGGGTTGCTGTATTCTGTACGAAGTATCTTTGTCTTCAATCAGATAATGAAGACCATATTCTTTTTGGCAATAAACATTTTTGGAAAAGATAAACAACATTATAAAAATAAGCGGTATACGGTTACCCAGATATTTGGTTTCGGCTCGTTTCATTAATTTTTCAAAACTAAATTGAAAATCTGACACCACATCTTATTGATAAAACAGAAATAATAAATTTTGGCAGGTATTTATATTCATATTCCTTTTTGTAAACAGGCTTGTTATTATTGCAATTTTCATTTTTCAACTTCCATTTTAAAGAAGGATGAAATGATCGCTTCTCTGATAAGAGAAATTGAAATAAGAAGTTCGTCTTCCGAAACGGAAATTGTCATTTTATCTCCGGATGAAATGATAGAAACGATTTATTTTGGTGGAGGCACGCCCAGCATTCTTTCTGCAAATGAAATTCATTCAATTATATCAGCAATAAGGCGACATTTCAGCATATCAGGTAATCCGGAAGTTACACTCGAGGCCAATCCTGATGATATTACTCCCGAAAAATTAAATGAGTGGAGAAAAGCAGGTGTCAACCGGCTGAGCATAGGGATACAATCTTTTATTGAACGCGATCTGAAATGGATGAACCGGGCGCATGATGCAAGGCAGGCTCTGAATTGTATTAATCTGGCAAGAAGCGCAGGCTTTCAAAATTTTTCTATTGATCTTATTTTTGGAACACCCCGACTCACTGAAGTAGAATGGGAAAAAAATATCAACATTGTCATTGATCTTAACGTGCCTCACATCGCTTGTTATGCACTAACGGTTGAGCCAAAAACCATTTTAAACAAAATGATTTTGGCTCATAAAAAAGAAAATATTGATACGGATGCCCAGGCCGAGCAGTATTCAGCATTGATGAAACTGATGTACAGAGCAGGGTATGAACATTACGAGATTTCAAACTTTGCTAAACCTGGCTTCAGAAGCAGGCACAATAGTAGCTATTGGCAGGGGAAAAAATATATTGGTATTGGTCCTTCGGCACATTCGTACAACGGAAAAATGCGTCTTTGGAATAAAGCCAATAACGCTCTTTATATTAAATCAATAACAGAGAATGAAATTCCTTTTGAAAAGGAAAACCTTACTCAGTCGCAAATGCTGAATGAATATATTATGACATCGCTTCGAACCATTGAAGGAATGGACCTGGATTATATTGAAAAATATTTTTCAAAACAACACAGCGAAAGAATTGAAACCATTATAAAGAATGAAGTAGAGAAAGACATGATATTATTAAAAGGAAATAAAATTATGTTGACTGATGAAGGAAAATTATTTGCTGATAGAATAGCGGTGAAATTATTTGAATAATCCTTTTACAGTAAAACAACAAATTCCAGGGATTTCTTTTTTAGGTAAGGCACCAGTGTTTGGGTAGAAAAATCATTGTCGACAATTAAAAACTAATCTTCGTTATCAGGGTTATGCTTTGTAACCCGGTCATAAATATCACCAAATTTTTGACTTTCTGTTTTCTCCCAAACATCCCAGAATGTAAAGTACAATCCATAATTTTGTTTATAAAACCGATGGTGTAATGAATGATGCGTAGCGCCGATCAGCCACTTGGCAAAAGTATTTTTCCATGCGGCAGGATAAAGTTCAATATCAAGATGATTGATAACACTGCTGATGGACATAATCACCAACAATAGAACGAGTACATATAGATGTATAGGAATGAATAAGACTAAGACAGGCAGAAATATAGCCTGTAGCAACGCCTCAAAGGGATGAAAACTGAACGCCGTAAAAGGAGAAGATATCTTGCTATCATGATGAACTTTATGCACGATCCGAAAAATAGTTGGAATGTGCATCCATCGGTGCATCCAATAATAATAGGTTTCCTGCAAAAACATATAGATCACCAGGCTAACTGGTAAATACCACCAGCCATAATCATTTAAGTTTAGGTACACTTTTGTAAAACCTTTTTGACACAACAAAAAAGCAATGGCACCTAAGAGAGAGAAAATGCATCCTGAGAGCATGCTATACCCAATCTCTTTTTTAAATTGTCCGTCTTTATATCCCCGCTGATTAATTTTTCTTTGTTGCCAGACTTTCGGAAACCATACATAAAATACTCCGTAAAAAATACCCGAAATCAAAAAATATCTTCCGGTGATAAACAAAAAAATAACCCCGAAGAGCGGCAAAAAATTTATGGGTTGTGAAAAATCAGGGAACATCGGGAAATGATTTAAGAATTTGCATGTATTTTTAGAAGAAATTTCACAAGGGGTGTGCCGAAAAATTATTCCTGATGTCAAATACAGAAGCTCACGAAATAACTATCAGAAAAGAAATTCATTTTACCTACAAAACTGATTCATTATGAAAAATAAATGGGTGATTGATTCCGGTCAAAAGTTACTATTAATTTTCATCTTTGTTTTATCTTTTCAGTACTTAATCGCACAGCGATCGGAAATCAATCCGGAGCTATTAAAAAATTACTGGGATGCACAATGGATCACATGTCCTGCTGTGCCCGCAAGAGCTTATGGCGTTTATCACTTCCGAAAAACATTTTCATTAAGTGAAGTTCCGAAAAAATTCCTAATTCATGTTACAGCTGATAATCGCTACTGTTTGTATGTAAATGGAAAAGCCGTTGGAAGAGGCCCGGCGCGTGGAGATTTGTATAACTGGAATTTTGAAACTTATGACATTGCATCTTATCTGCAACGAGGAGAAAATCTGGTTGCAGCACTCGTTTGGAATATGGGTGAATACGCTCCGGTAGCACAGGTAACAAACCAAACGGGATTTTTATTGCAGGCGGATGCTACCAATCAGAAAATCGTAAATACAAATGGTTCATGGAAAGTTTTTAGAGATATGGCATACACTCCCTGTGCAGTAAATATAGGCGACGTGCTACATTCTTACATGGTAGTAGGACCCGGCGATGAAGTGCGTGCAAATTCTTATCCGTGGGGATGGGAGCAACTTTCTTATGACGAAAAAAATTGGCAGGATGCGAAACACGTAAACGCTGCTGCTGTGCTATTTGGATACGGCTCAGATAACGTTTGGACACTTACACCGCGCACGATTCCACAGATGGAAGAAAAATTACAACGTCTAAATTCTATACGTAGAAGCGAAAATATCATGGTAAAAGATTCATTTATCAGGGCGCATCGACCACTTTTGATTCCTGCAAATACTTCAGTAAGTATTCTGTTAGATCAATCTTATGAAACCACGGCATACCCCGAATTGATCGTGAGCAAAGGAAAAGATGCCATTATAAAAATGACTTATGCTGAAGCCTTGTTGGATAGTAATGGTAAAAAAGGAAATCGTGATGATATTGCCGGCCGAACGATCAAGGGGTTGTTTGATATTTTTCATGCTGATGGTGGCAATCAACGAATCTTTACGCCACTCTGGTTTCGGACGTATCGTTATGTTCAAATCGATGTGCAAACCAGTAACGAACCATTAAGCATAGACGATTTTTACGGCTACTATACAGGGTATCCATTTCAACAAAAAGCAACTTTCATGAGCAACGATTCTTCCTTGCAACGGATATGGAACGTAGGCTGGAGAACTGCGCGCCTATGCGCCGGGGAAACTTTCTATGATTGTCCCTATTATGAACAATTGCAGTATGAAGCCGATACAAGAATTCAATCACTGATATCATTATACAATTCAGGCGATGATCGCCTGATGCGCAAAGCGATTCATGATTTTTATAACTCGCGCGTACCGTCAGGACTTACGCAAGGACGCTATCCGAGCAACCGCCTACAGGTGATTCCGCCTTTTTCCCTGTTTTGGATTTCGATGTTGCACGACTATTGGATGTTGCGCAACGATACCAATTTTATAAAGAATTATCTGAATGCTACGACGTTGATCATTGATTGGTATGAGCAACATATTGATCTCAAAAAAGAAATGCTGGGGCCGATGGACTGGTGGAATTTTACGGATTGGAATAACGCTTTTCCCAGCGGCGTTCCTCCCGGGGCAACAGATGGAAACTCTTCAGTAATAACTTTGCAATTTGTTTATACGTTGCAACAGGCTGCTGACCTGTTTAATTATTTTGGCAAAAAAGAATTATCTAAAAAATATACTCAAATAGCCAAGCAGCTTTCAGCCGGAGTTTATAAAAATTGTTTCGACAAAGGAAAAATGGAAATGGCCAATACTCCTGAAAAAAATGCATTCAGTCAGCACGCTTCTATCTGGGCTGTGCTAACCGATGCCGTCCCTGACGCTCAACAAAAGCAAGTGATGGAAAATGTTTTAAGCGATACTTCTTTAAGCCAGACTACTTTTTATTTTAGGTTTTATCTTACCCGCGCTATGACAAAAGCGGGACTGGGTGATTTGTATTATTCCCAGTTAACGCCATGGAGAAATATGTTGAAGATTGGACTTACCACGTTTGCAGAAAACCCGGAGCCCACACGATCCGATTGCCACGGTTGGTCCGCAAGTCCGGAATATGATTTCCTGGCAACTATCTGTGGGATCACACCTTCAAGTCCCGGATTCCAATCTGTAAAAATAGAACCGCACCTTGGAGCGCTACAACACGTAAAAGCGTCTATGCCTTATCGTGATGGCGAACAGGAAATAAAAGTAGAACTGCAACGAAAAGGAAAATCAGGAATCAATGCGCAAGTAGATTTGCCGACGAATCTTTCGGGTAAATTTATATGGCAAGGAAAAAAAATTAATTTAAAGCCCGGCAGACAGCAAATTAACTTATAATAACAAACAAATCTGTTTTGGGAAATTGCTGGTTACTTAAAGTCTCCACGTTGACATTTTGTGCATTTAAGTTGTTTGCGCAAACGTCAGTAAAGCAACAAATAGGACACTTTTCAATTTTATAATCATGAATTTAAAATTCAATATATAAACGGTTATTCAATAGAATTGAATAATTGACCTTAACACAACTACTTACATCGGATTTTATCTTAACATAAATTTTTGCACAAACTCCATGGACGGCTAAAAAATTGATCGTACAAGAGATGATCTTTGGCATCAAATCCTCAAAAACAATTTTAAAAATGGGAAACAACAATAACAAATCATCTCACATTCTTACAACCTCTTCTAATTTACTCGGCATTTGTTTTATCGTACTTACTTCATTGAAATTATTGCACCTTGATGGTAAAACGCTGATTGATGAATTTACCGCTGTGGCCATATTTATGTTTATGTTTAGCAGCGTGCTTTCATTTTTGTCATTGAGGAGTAAAAATGGGAAAGGCGAACGTTTAGAAAAAATAGCAGATATTATTTTTTTACTCGGGCTTTTTTCACTTTTTATCATTACCATGTTTGTAACGTTTGATATAGTGAAATAAACAATTGGGCTATGTAAATCTTGCGACCAATATTTTGATTCCTACAATGGCTATAGAGACGGCGAGGGCTTTTATAATATATTTTCCATTTATTTTCCTGGACAGATACGCGCCTAGCTGAGCGCCGGGAATTACGCCGATCGCTAAGCCGATGACCATTTTCCTTACCAATGGATCATCATAATTTCCCTGCAAATAGTGGACTATAACACTAACTGTAGACATAATAGCCAAAATGAAATGAGAGGTAGCGGTAGCAACATGAACAGGAAAGAAGAGCCACTCTGCCATTGCCGGCACGTGGATAATGCCGCCGCCGATACCTAAAAGCGGAGAAAAATATCCTACAAAAACACTGACGATCATACCTAATTTCAGATTGTAAGCATAATCATAAGTTTCACCCCATTTATCTGTCAAATGGCTTTGGATCCAGCCGCCTCGAGCTAAAGGGGTTTTTACTGCAGGATCGTTTTCTGAGCCATTAAAAAGAAGGAAGGCGGCAAGCACCAGCATCAGTATTCCAAAAATAATATCGAATAAACCCCGCGGAATCACTTCACTGGTCAGCACTCCGAGTATTGAGCCCGGAATGGTACAAATGGCAAAAATAATTCCCGCTTTGTAATCCACTCTTTTAGCCGACATATAAGCAATAGACCCCGAGATGGCGTTGCACGCAACGATTACCATAGAAATCGCAGTAATAGTTTCGGGCTTAAAATCCGGCCGAATAATAATTAAAATTGGAACTAAAATAAATCCACCACCGGCGCCTATTAATGTACCGAGTGCACCAATAATAAAACCAATTAGAATTAATAAATAAATATTATCCATGCAATCGTTTAAAAGTAGCGAATGCGCCTATTTTCTCAAAACTTAGTATTTCGCCTAAATCTTTTAACTAGAAACATTTGGCAGGCAATTTTAAAATCGGTTTAAAAATGAAAGCAACAGAAAGCAAAAATAACGTAGCCATTTTTTAATATCAAACTCTCATGGGACCGGATCAAGTCCGTGGCCGCCCCATGGATGGCATCTTGCTATTCGTTTTAAAGTAAGCCATCCTCCTTTCAGAGGTCCATATTTTTTTATGGCTTCTATTCCATATTGCGAGCACGTAGGTGTGTATCTGCATGATGGTCCAAGCCAAGGAGAAATTATTAGCTGGTATATTTTTATCAATCCGATAAACGGGAGTGACAGTATATGTTTCGCAGACTTCATTGAATGGACAAAGTTAACAGATACCAGTCTCGACCTTATAAAAATATTTAAATCGTTCTTTCACGGGAAATATCGCCAATCAAAACAGCGGCCATAGCCAGCGCAGCATCTTTAAGTGCGGCAGTTACAAATAACATTTTTACTGGCGTAGTGTGGGCACGGAAAACCCCAGGAAGGTCAATAGAAAACACGATGATTAGCAAAAGTAAAGCCAAAAGATATCCGGCAAGTTTCGCGTAGCGATCTATGAGAAAAGCAAATGATGCCAGTAAAAAACCGGCCCCTGAAACGTATGCCATTACCTTGGCTGCAGGAAGAAATGCAGGAACATTGACTGCCATATCTTTTGCATGCAAAATGTTATTGGCGCCGAAAAAAGCCATTATAACTGCAAAAATAATAATAGCAAGTTTTGTGGAAATAAGATTCTTCATGAATGGTCTTTAGGAGTGAGTATGCCTATAAAAATAATTGTTGGATAATTTCTATGTTAAAATCGAAAGATAGACAATTATTATTACTCATCTCCACAATACTCTTACTAAACTATTGCGTCTTGCCGCCCCAATAGTAGCGGGTTTTGTCTTTTGCGTAATCCGTTTTTTCACCCTTAATTATACTAAAAGTCACAGGATCGGCCCCTTTAACGATTTTTCCGGAATATAATATGATGTTACCGACCGAATTCTCAATACCATTTAAACCGTAGTAAACATGATTCTTGTCTTTAAAATAACCACTCCCCTCAATATGGCACAGCGTTGCGGCATCCATTCCTTTTATTTTTAACCCATTACAATAGACCGAGTTGGTATCTTTGGCATAGTCTTCCAAAAGAGTAAATGTTTTTGCATCAGATCCCTTGAGGGGCTTTCCTTTGTAATATGCTGTTGAATCATCTTTTCCATAAAAATCATTCAGAAACTGGTATTTTCCTGGATCAATGCCTTCAAGTGGAGGAATTATGTAATCGTTATCGGCAATGTAATCAACCGCAAAAGTGGAATAGAGATGATTTTTATCACGTAGTAAGGAACCGTAACTGTCGCCGAGAAACTGAAGGCTTTTGATATCAATATCCTTGAAAGCGTGACCTTCATAATAAATCATATTTTGATCGACAGCGAAAACGTGGTTGTTCGGCGACAGCATTTTTATAGTATGTGTATCAGCGTTTTTTATCACCCTGTATTTGTAATATACATGTGATTTATCTTTAAGATAATCTCTTCCCACCACTTCTACCGATCGTACATCAGCCGTTTTTATTTTGTCATCTCCCAATTCAAATGAATTGCCAAGTGGAATATAATGCACCTCAGTCTTTAAAAAATTATAATAATAATTATTACTCTTTTGCTCGTTCACTATCCTGAACGGGAGAAAAAAATAGATGGCGGCCAGTACAAAAATCAGGATGCAGACAATCAGGAGGTTTAAAAGCATAGAATTTCTTTTTATATGGATAATCGCTTTCAGAATAAGATATTAAAGATGGAAACACATGTATTTACAAAAAATTGTGTGCGTCGAAAAAATCTTTTTTTTATGAACCCGCCAATCATCAGTAAACCAACAAAAAACACCCTTTTTTAATTAGGAGTTCAAAATTTTGAAAATCCAGCAATCAAGTAGTTGATTAAAACGGGATTTCCTGCAAAATCTGATGTATTTTTTGGTGGAAAATTTCTACGGTACTCATTCATATCCTGAACCAAACTTCTTATCTTTGCGCAAAATTTA
This sequence comes from Hanamia sp., assembly GCA_036509585.1. Lineage (GTDB taxonomy): Bacteria > Bacteroidota > Bacteroidia > Chitinophagales > Chitinophagaceae > Ginsengibacter. The sequence goes on from DATCFI010000170.1 coordinate 21,485, forward strand.
GAAGAAGTATGGGTTCTAAAAGCATGAAATCATTATTGGTAGCGGTTTTCAGCCTTTTTTTGCTGTCATTTTCGCAAAGCGCTTTTTCGCAGGAAAACCACGAAGCGCATCAAAAAGCAGAAGAAAAATTTGATCCTACTACTGCGATATTGAATCACGTACAGGATGCCTATGAATTTCACTTCTTTTCTTTGGGCGATTTCCATGCTTCTATCTACTTACCTGTAATTTTATATTCACCACAAAAAGGGCTTTCCATCTTCTCTTCCAAAAGATTTGGACACGATCACGATCAGGAATATGCAGGGTACAAAATGCAAGGCGAAAATGCGATTGTTCCTGTGGATGAAAGCGCAACAGTATATGATTTCTCATTGACCCGTAATGTGATACAAACATTTATCGCTCTGGCTTTGTTTACCATCGTAATGATAAAAATTGGGAATAAGTACAAAAAAGGCAATGGCGTGGTTTCAGCGCCTTCCGGAGCACAAGGATTTATGGAGCCAATTATTATTTTTATTCGGGACAATGTAGGAAAAACAAACCTTGGTAACAAATGGGAACGCTACATGCCGTACCTTCTGACTGTATTTTTCTTTATTTTGATTAACGCACTTTTTGGGATGATACCTGGCGCCGCTAATGTAGCAGGCAATATCGCATTTACGTTGGTTTTGGGCCTGATTGCCTTGGTTGTTATTCTTTGCAGCACTACAGGCCATTTTTGGAAACACGTTCTTTGGCCTCCGGATGTTCCTTTCCTGGTAAAAGTGATATTAGTGCCGGTAGAGCTTTTTGGGATATTTGTCATCAAGCCTGGCGCATTAATCATTCGTCTGTTTGCTAACATGGTAGCAGGGCATATTGTTATTTTGGCTTTTATTTCATTGATTTTCATTTTTGGTGCTATGAGTACAGTAGCAGGCGCAGGATTTTCGCCTTTCTCAGTAATATTTGTAGTATTCGATTACTTTATAGAAATATTAGTGGCTTTCATCCAGGCATTTATTTTCACAGTTCTTACTGCCATATTCATCGGCCAGGGCTTTGAAGGAAGTGATCATGATGTTCCACAAAATGACCACGCATTTTTGTAAACTTTTTTATTCATTTCAAAACCAAGAATTATGTCACTAATGACTTTTTTATTTGAAGCTGGATTCTCCCATATGGGTGGAGCTATCGGCGCTGGTCTTGCTGCTATTGGAGCAGGTATCGGTATCGGCCAGATAGGTAAAGGCGCAGTTGAAGGAATTGCCCGCCAACCGGAAGCAGCTAATGAAATTCGTGCTAACATGATCCTTGCGGCTGCATTGGTAGAAGGGGTTGCCCTTTTCGCAGTTATCGCAGGATTATTGGCGGTATTAAAACCGGTATAAGCATTAATTTTTTACTGCATCCAAAGTACAGGGCGGAGGATGCAGTATTTTTTTTGATTAAAAATAGAAAATAAGGAACAAAAAATAAGAAAGTAAAAAATAAGGTAATTTGTTGCTTTACTGTCTTCAATCTTTCTAAAAAAATAACAACTAATATTAAAAAACTATGGAACTTTTACTTCCTAAATTAGGTTTGATCTTCTGGACACTCGTTTCTTTTGGCATCGTATTTTTTATACTTGCCAAATATGCATGGAAGCCAATTCTGAAATCTTTGGATGAAAGAGAAAAAAATATTTCTGATTCTATTCTTTCTGCAGAAAATGTAAAAAAGGAGATGGCGTCAATGAAAAGTGAAAATGAGGCATTGCTTGCAAAAGCCCGTGAAGAAAGGTCGCTGATGATGAGAGAAGCTAAAGAAACCCGTGACAAAATAATACAGGAGGCCAAAGAGCAAGCTCGTAAAGAAACCAATAAAATTGTAGCTGATGCGCAAAGCGTGATCAATCAACAAAAGATGGCTGCCATCACAGATCTTAAAAACCAGGTTGGAAACCTCGTTCTTGAAGTAAGCGAAAAAGTACTTCGCAGGGAATTGAATAATAAAGTTGACCAGGAAAAATACATCCAGGAGCTTACCCAAAATGTAGAACTGAATTAAAACCACCAAATGAACAATCCCCGTTTAGCACAGCGATACGCAAAAAGCCTGATAGATATTTCTACAGAATTGAAGCAACTGGATAAGGTGAAGGATGATGTGTTGTTTTTGAAGTCGATCGTTGATAAAAGCCGTGAATTTGTTTTGATGCTTGATAGCCCGATTATCAATCCGGATAAAAAATACAAGGTCATTAAAGCAGTTACAAAGGATAATCTTTCCAACATCACTGATACGTTTTTGAAATTGTTATGTAATAAAGGAAGGGAAGCCAACCTTCGGGGTATTATCTCTTCATTTATACAACAATTCAATTCGATCAGGGGATTACATACGGCGAAACTTACGACCGCCGCTTCAATAAGTAAAGAGCTTATTGATTCTTTTGAAACAAAAATTAAGAAATCTACTTCTTATGATAATGTGCAGTTAGAAGCAGTAGTAGACGATAAAATTATTGGTGGATTTATCCTTGAGATGGAAGGAAAGCTGATTGATAATAGCATTCGTAGAAACCTTAATGAGGTAAAAAAGCAATTTGAAAATAACGACTATTTACATAAATTGAGATAGGTATTCAAGTAACTAACTGACATAAAAAAACCGGGATTTCCCGGTTTTTTTATGTCTAAATCTTATCAAAATTCTTTCTTATTTTTTCTGATCGGAAAATAATTGGCTCTTAGATACCACTTTTACTTTATCTCCGCTCTTTAAAGTTTTCGAGACCACATCGTAAGGACCGGTTATCACGTCATCGCCTTCTTTCAATCCGTCCGTAATTTCTATATAGTTAATATCCTGAATCCCTGATTTTACATTTTGTTTTTTTACCGTGTCGGCTTTCTGCAAAACAAATACCACCACATCCAGATCATTATCACCTGACATGCTATTGTCATCACCTGAACTATTATTCGCGTTCGAATTGTTCATGTTGTTATTTGTGGTTGAATCGCTTTTTTCACGGGTAGTGACTGCATTGATTGGAATCGATAAAACGTTTGTATGAGTTCTGGTTTGTATATCAGCGCTGGCGCTCATTCCCGGCCGGAAAGGAAATCTTTTTTTAGCACCAATGAGGTCTTTATAAGAATCGGGATCAAGCCTGATATATACTTTATAATTGGTAACATCGGTACTGGTGTTAGTGAGGTCGGTCTGTGTAGACGCCCCATTATTGCTGCTGGCAATTTGTGTTACTATCCCTCTAAAGATTCTGTCATTATACGCATCTATTTGTATGGTCGCAGTATCTCCAAGATGAACTTTTGG
>DATCFI010000171.1:0-4199 GCA_036509585.1 Hanamia sp.
CCGGACTGTTTGCCCACTGGAGTGTATGCCCGGCTTACTAATTGAAAACATCATCTTGAAAAGCCGTATGAATCGAGAGGTTCACGTACGGTTTTGTGAGGAGCAGGGGGTGAAAGTCCCCTTGCTTACTCGACTATGTGCTGTTCCATTCTGTCAACGTTTCCCAATCTTAATTTTTTTCTCACAACAAACGAATAAATATTCAGGATTCCTTTTTGTAAATACTGTTTTGTCTGCCAAAATAAAGAGGCAAAAAACTACAAAATAGCTTTTCTGTCCACCGAAAAAAGTGATGAAAAAAGAAAGCACTCTGAACTTTTTTCTCTGAGTTAAAAATTTTTGTCAGCACGAAAACGGTTCTATTGTCTGCCAAAACAAAAACGCGAAAAACTATAAAATGACTTTTCTGTCCAACCGAAAAAGGAAACGAAAAAGAAAAACACTTTGTACTTTTTTCTTTGAGTTAAAAATTTTTCTCAACGCGAAAACGGTTCTCATGTCAGCCGGAAAAAATGAAAAAACTATAAAATAACTTTTCTGTCCAACCGAAAGAGAAACGAAAAAAATGAAAATACTTTGTACTTTTTTCTGTCAGAATAGTTTCTCAATACAGGAAAAAAAATCAGCAAAAAACTTGTCTGCCGAAAACTCTCAACCGAAAAAAAGTTGCGAAAAAATTTTACAAGTCTAAATAAAAAGTTTTGTCAAACACTGATGAATAAAGGGTTCTGCGGGAATAGCACATAACGTCCGGGGCTTGCTGCTGCGCTGGCATTCAATGAACTTTTCGCCTGAACGTCAGCCCAACAAAGAACCCAGAGCCGAAGATAACTACAAAAGCCGAACAATGAATTTTCAGCCCGCAACTACTGATGAACAGCGAACAAAAAGCTGATGTTTATTCCTTCAGCCAGCGTAGAAGCAAACCCAATGTTGTGCGTTCGCCATTATTTCAACTAGTATAGTCACTTTGTCTTAACTTATTGAGCGTCTTATTTTTTTCAACCAGATGAAACAATTCATAAAATTCTCGATTAAAGAACTTTAATTTATCCTTGTCTTTAAATTCTGGAATAAAACTTATGAATAAATTCTCTTTAATTTCCTTAAGTTCATCTTCAAAATCGAAAAGCCAAACTGCAGAAGTGTAATCTCCTAATTGAGATTCATATAAATGTTTAAATAAGATTTCTTTATGATTATTATCTAAAAACCTATGATTGTCAATTTCATTGATGAGCATAATATATCTCCTAAGTAAAATTAGTAAAGATGCATAGAAGAGTCTTACGTTACCCAAAATCGTGTCATAAGATTTTCCTTCACTTCTCACAGGATTATCTGCTTTGTATAATGAAAGGTCTTTAAGATATTCTGGATTTTCTTTTAATAACCAAAATTTGTCCATGACAAAGAGGTGAAATTGAAGTAATTCAAAAGTTGAAAATTGAATATTATTCTTATTGGTTGGATTTTCAGTCGCTATATTGTCTATGAATTCTTTGTAATATTTAAAATAATCAGATGATTGCTGTTTTCTTAATTGGTTTAATGTTAATAAAATAGTTACAATAACTCCAAGGAAACCCAATAGTGATATTATGGGTGATGCAATATTGTTGAACTCTTGAGAATTGAAAGAAAGACTTGTCGTATCGCAGTAAAAAAGCCTTATCAAAATGTCAGTTACAAACAATAAACTGAATAAAATTAATAAAAGCGTCCAAATGTGTTTGGTTTTCATTAATAGTTTGCTTGATAAATTGGCATGTTAGTCGGTGACGCACAACACACAAATATATGTTATAAGATGCTACTTCCAAAAAAAATATACACTGATAATCATCATTTTAGTATTATACTTTTTGTATTGTTGTTAGTACAATCCGATTGGTGATTTTCTTTAATTTGTTTATCTTGTTACCATTCAATTCCGTCTTTCTTCAACAGATCATCAAAGGGGCTTACAATGTTTATTAATTGTTTTTTGCTCACATGAAGATAGCGTTCCGTGGTTTTGATATTGAAATGCCCAAGCAGGTCTTTTATGTATTTAATGTCGGTTCCCTTATCCAGCAAATGTGTCGCAAAGCTATGCCGCAGGCTATGTATCCCCACCTCCTTTTTTATCCCTGCTTTCTTTTTAGCGTTTGCAAATATTTGCTGTACCGTTCTGGTAGGGTACGCTGCCATGGTTTGTTCAGATTCAAACAAATATATCTTTGGCCGGGGTTTATAATCTAAAAGGTATTTTCTTAAAATATCTAATAGTATCGGGCTTAAATTTACATACCTGTCCTTTTTGCCTTTAGCACGTTCTATAAATATTTGCATTCTTTGGCTGTCAATATCTGCAATCTTTAAATGCACTACTTCGCTTACCCTTAATCCAGCGCTATATGCTGTAAAGAGCATCGCTTTATGTTTTTTATTGCTTAAGGCGTTAAATAATTTTCTTAATTCGTCTTCATTTAAAAGTTTAGGCAACAGTAAGGGTTTTTTCGGACGGGGTATTTCCCAAAAAAATTTCTCCCTTCCTAATACCTGTTCATAGAAAAATTTTAAAGCGTTGATTTTTGAATGCATAGTATTCTCGCTCAACTGCAATGTGGTATAGCAATATTGAAAATAATCTTTCAACCGTGACACCGTGAATTCTTTTGCAGGATTATCTTTTATGGTATTTAAGAATTGGGTGAATTCATTGGTATATGTCTTGATGGTGGAAGGGCTGTATGCTTTTAAATTTAGTTGTCTTTTGAATTGTTGCAGCGCTTCCCTGTTTTCTTTACTTATTGTATAAATTTGGTTTGGCGTAGCGACAATCTTTATTATTTCTTTATGTACTACTTCTTTTGGAGCAATTGTTTTCTTTTCACTTGCCAATACAGGCGCGGGATTATTTTTTTTCTTTTCTAAAAGATATTTTTTGAGTTCACCTGTTTCCAAAATCACTTTCCCTGATAGTGATGTGGCAAAGTGTTGATAGTTTTGTTGCGATAATTTTATATACCAGCACCCTTGTGTTTTACTCCATCTTCCGCCAGCCTGTTTTTGTATCAACGATTGCAAAATAGCATTTCTTTCAAAATAAATGCCGATAGATTCCTGCCCGCGGTGATAGAGTGGCTTTAAAATTACTTTTTCCATATCCTCATTTTTTTCGTTTAAAATCCTGAGCATATTTTAAAATGGCAGCGGCCCATCTGGATTTACATTCGCCTCAGATTGGTCGGATTTTGGTTTTTTATCCAGCAAAACGATTTGTTCCGCTTGTACTTCCGTCACATATTTTTTCTGCCCTTCTTTGTCTTCATATTGGCGATGGCGCAGCTTGCCTTCTATATAAAGCAAACTTCCGTTATGGATATATTCATTAGCAAAAGTAGCCAGTCCGCGCCAGGCAATCACAGTATGCCATTCGGTGCTGTTATTGGTTTCGCCATTTTTTAAACGGTACGTTTCGGTAGTGGCAATTATTAGTTTTGCCACCGGTGTTCCATCCTGCAAAGTTTTATATTCGGTTTCTTTTCCTGAATTTCCAACCAGTATTACTTTATTGATGCCTCTCATAAGTGATATAGATTTTAATTGCGATGCAAAGCACAGGCTTTCAATGGACGGACACAGCTTCGCTTTTCTGAATTACAGTTAGTAGGAAACGTTAAGGTAATACCGGTAGAAAATTATTACTCTTAAGATTCCAGGGTATAAAAATCTCTTTCCTTAAGCAATATAAGATAATTATTTTCTGTGTTGGTAAAAAAATGAAAAATACTTTCTTTATTTTTTCATTCTTTATTTTCATATTACCGGATCCTTGGTGGACCTCTTCTACACAAGTTTCTATCGAATATATTGAATCGCAGATGTAACGGCGCCTGGTCAAAACCGGGTGCATGTTCTCTTGTATCTGGGTGCTGTTCTTTATCGCTCTTTGTGTTATTTTAATGTGTAAACTTGATGTGCGCCTTTTTTTGCATTTTTTAAGTTCATAAGTGTCGGTGTTTTTTGGTTAAAAGGTGCCGGAACTTTCATCGTCAGGGTGAAATAAAAAGATAGAATAAATCGTTTAAGTCGTGAATACCTTTTGATAAATGGGGTCACTCTTAACCATTCTTTCTAGAAGGTTGTGAAATATAGTTTTATCAAATCCCCGTCTGTTAAAGCGATAAAAGAATTCATTCAGATACGCCTGC